>JANQMV010000052.1 GCA_028279865.1 Candidatus Altimarinota bacterium
TGATTGGAATGCGGATTTAGATAAATCAATTACGTAGTTCGGATTACTGGCAAAAGGACCGCGATCATTGATTCTGACGATGACAGATTCATTATTTTCAAGATTGGTAACTTTAACTTGTGTCCCAAAAGGGAGGGTTTTGTGAGCTGCTGTAAATTTATTCTGATCAAAGATTTCCCCTGAAGCAGTTGTCCTATCTTGAAAAATATCAGCGTAATAAGTCGCGATCTGATTTTCAGCCGTGAAGTTTTGTGCCTCTTGAAAAAGAAAAATTAATTGAGCTGTTTCCCCTCTGTCAAGAGGTTTATCCGGGGTCGCGTATTCTTGGTTTGTTTTTTGTATAATATTTACGCTCTTGGCATATGCAAAATAAGGTGCATACCAAGAGTCTTTGGGAACATCCAAAAAGGGATCTGAGCTAATTTTGCTTTCCAATTCAACATTATTCGAAAGAGCCAGCATCTTCAGAGCCTCTGCAAAGTTGACTTGATTATTAGGATAAAAAAGACCATTGGGATTACCGCGAACAATTCCTTTTTCTTTGGCTTTAACAACATATTTAGCATACCAAGAATTACTAATAACGTCAGGAAAACCTGCATTATAAGTTGTTTCTTCAACATCAATATTACTGCCCAAAAGTAGTACTTTGAGAATTTCAACTCGATTAATCGCATTATCAGGTCGAAAAGTTTTGTCGGGATACCCGTTTAAAATACCTTTTTCTGCAAGTGCTTCAATTGCCGCATAGTAAGGGTGGTCGGAATTAACATCACTAAATGTTTGAGCTTTAGCGAAATTTTCGCAAAGAAAAAAGGAAAAAAGCAGACAAGAAACAGCACAAATCTTTTTTAACATTTTTGTTTTTTAGAAATTTTATAATAATCTTTCAAACTGATTATAGCTTAAAAGAAGGAAAAATAAAGATTTATGCTAGTAAATTAGTTAAAACAAGATTTAGCTTGGTAAGCCATTTTTTAAAAACGCCTTTGCTTAAAAACTAAGCTTGTTTAGAAGGTTAAATGACTTGTATACTTTAGTTGCAGATTTTTTAAACAGATAGAATGAATTTACTTAATTTTAAAGAAAAACTGATTCTTGCCTCTCAAAGTCCGCAGAGGAAAAAAATTTTAGAGGATTTGGGGATTGATTTTAAAATTGTACCCAGTCAGTTTGAAGAAATTGTTCCGAATGATGCTGATCCTTATATCTTAGCAAAAGAATTTGCCTTGGAAAAAGCGAGAGATGTTGCTAAAGATTATCCTGAAAGTTGGGTTTTGGGAGTAGATACAATTGTAGTTACGGAAAAAGAAGAAATTTTAGTTAAACCTATTGATGCCGAAGATGCTCGTCGGATTGTAAGGAAACTATCAAACAGTAAGCAGGTTGTTGTCTCAGGGATCGCTTTAATTAAAAATACGCAAGAGTTTGTCCGAGAAGAAAGAACACAGGTTTATTTTTCAGAAATTAGCGATGCTGAGATTGAGGCTTGGATTGATTCGGGGCTTTGGAGAGATCGAAGTGGTGCTTTTCAAATTGACGGTCCGGGAGGATTTTTTGTGAAAAAAATTGAAGGAGATTTTTATAATGTTGTTGGTTTGCCTGTTTATCGTTTTGGTAAAATGATTAGGCAAATAATGAAATAGTTTGCTTGGAAACTTTTTTAATTTTTCGATAAAGAAATGATGATTAAACCTTGTTGTTTTCATCTTTTTTCTGTAACCTGCGTCTGCCTTAAAAGTCTAATATTCTAAAGAACTAACTTGCTTCCTGTTGTAGCAATCATCGGGCGACCAAATGTGGGTAAATCAACCCTTTTTAACGCTTTAATCAAAGAGCGTAAAGCAATTGTCTCAAATGTGGCAGGCACCACAAGAGATAGGGTTTATCAAAGAATGGAAGGAAAAAATCTGGATTATATGCTTGTGGACACTGGTGGATTGGATTTTGACTCAACGGGCGTGATTGAAGAAAATGTAAAACTGCAAGCTCAGGTTGGAATTCAAGAAGCCGATTTATTGGTTTTTATTTTAGATGCAAAAGATGAGGTGACGATGTTGGATGAACAGGTCGTTGAATATTTACGCAGAAATGTTGATTCAGAGAAAATTATCTTTATTGCAAATAAATGTGATCGCCAAATTAAACCGGGAGAATTAAGTGATTTTCTGACCTTTGGTTTTGGAGAACCTCTACAGGTTTCAGCTGTACAAAGACAAGGCTTGGAGGCTCTAAAGGATAAAATTGAAAAACGTCTAAAAGACTTTGGTTTTAGTAGAAAAGAGAAGGAGGAGGATAACGAAAAAATAAAAGTCGCTTTAGTCGGGAAACCCAATGTGGGAAAATCATCTTTGATCAATGCTTATCTAAATGAAGATAAGTTGATTGTTTCTCCGATTGCGGGAACAACTGTTGATGCTACTGATACAAATGTTAAGTATGAGGGGAGAGAGTTTACTTTCATTGATACTGCCGGAGTACGGCGTAGGGGAAAAGTTGAAGCCGGAATTGAGAAATATAGTATTATCAGGGTTTTCGATGCAATTGATCGGGCGGATGTTGTTTGTATGTTAATTGATGGAGAGCTTGGAGTAACCAAGCAGGATCAGCATATTATTGAAATTATTACTAAGGCAAAAACAGGTTTAATTTTGGTCGTAAACAAATGGGATACTCAAGAAAAAGGAGAAGAAGCGCGAGCACATTTTTTCCGTTACTTGCGAAGCAAATTTGCTTTTATACCATGGGCACCTGCTATTTTTGTTTCTGCTAAAACAAAGCGAAATATTGTCAAAATTTTCCCATTGATTGAAGATATTTACAAAGAGAGGCAGAAGCGCATTAAAACAGGTCAGTTTAATGATTTTATTGAAAACACTACGATGAAGCATCTGCCTTCAGGTACGAAGAATGTACGCCCTAAAATTCTCTATGGAGCTCAAGTCGATACTAATCCACCACATTTTCGTATCAATATAAACCAAAATAAATATTTTCATTTTTCCTATTTTCGTTATTTTGAGAATCGTTTACGTGAGAAGTTTGGTTTTGCGGGTACGGGGATTAAGATTGATTGGGTTGAGAGGGAAAAGAAGCATAAGAAGAGGTAGTTGATGGTAATTAGAGTATAGCTTGTAGTCCGGATTTTTTAGCTTTTGGGCTTGTTTTTTGTGCTGTAAAATGGTAGAATCTGTGGATATTTAATTTGCTAGCATGACCAAGAAAGATTATATTTTGTATGCTTTGGATTCCTTGGAGAAAGATTGGGATCAAGCAAAGAAGTACAAAGAAATTGTTAACTCTTTGGAGGAGTCTGAAGAGAAAACAATTGATCTGCTTTTTCAAAAGTTTAAAGGGGTTGTTACCAGTCTTCATGACAAGAAACAGCGGAAAAAGCTTGAAAAATCTTCTTTGGTTTTAAAGAATTTAAAGGAACAAGAAATGCAGGATAAAGATCAGGATAGCTTAGAGTTGCTTAGCCTTGAGAAGGAGTTGGATTTAATTTTAAAATAAGCAAGATGGCTTTTGATAGTGCTGAAAATCAAGCTGAAAACTTAGGATTTCCCGGTGATATTTGACCGGAAGATCGAGCTACGCTTGAGAAAACGATGGAGAGCCTTGATCCTAAGGATATAATGGATGTTATTTCTCAATTTAGTGATATTTTGAAGGAATTTTTTTGAAGTGTAAGTTTGCCAGAGGCAATGGCGGGTGAATTTGTTTTGGTACAAGATGACTCCAATGGAAATTTAGTATCAAATCCTGTTTTAGATTGATCAGGAACAGCTGTTGATAAAACTGTTTCAAGAGGAAAAAGTGATGAAGAAACTTTAACAGTCCCACAGAGAGAAGTTAGTCTTGAAGATGTTAAAAGAGATTTTTTACTACTTAGGGAAAAAATTATTGCTAATGGGGACATTAGTGATGCAGAAATGAAAAGGTTGGTTAAACTTATGGATTATAATAGTGATAAGTTAATTAACACAGCTTGAGATCTGAGTGAAGAAACCTTGTTTGTGAATATCTTTTATAGGGAAGACATAAGTCAGGATTTTAAAGCTAAATTTGCAAAAGCTCTTCTGAATAAGTTTAAGTATATTGATATGACTTCACCAAGTGGGGAAATTGAAAGCCATAATTACATTGTTGGCTTTTTAGAAGATTATAGAGAGCTTGAATTTAGCCAAAAAAAAGTTTGGAAAGCTGAATATTCACCTGTGAATCCGGAAAATGTTTATGAGGTTACCGGTTTAAAAAGAGAGGTCGTTGCTAATCCTGAAAATAAAGTTTTAATTGAAAAGAGAGAGGATGAAGCTTTGAATTTCTCGTTGAGAAAGATTTTTTGAGAGGATTCTTTTGATGTAGGGTATAATTTAATTTTAAACCCATCTCGTGATTTAGTAGAAAAAGAAAATAAATTTCCAGGAAAAGGTTTTAAATGAGAAGCTTTTTTAAATCCTAAAGCATCAGAAAACGTTCTTGGAATTCTTTCTGATCATCTTTGAAAGGATGAGTTAATAAGGTTGTTTCCCGAATGAATTACTCAGAATGGCTACGATAGACAAACAATCGCAAACGAGTTAATGCATGCTAATTTGGAACGTTATTATGATTTTCCTTTTTCTAGAGAAGAAAACTTAAGTGATAAATTGGATGTTGAAAATATTGAAAGTGGAGTTGATGAATATTTTATAAGCGGTGCTTTAACCTTAAATGAATTTATGTCTGATGTGGCTAGTTTTAGCGTTAATAGATTTTATTTTTTGAATTTGATTGCGAATATTCAGGACAATTGAATGGAGTTTAAAGGTGGTAAAATCTCAGTACAAAAAGGGGATAAACAGTTACACAAGTGATACGAGTATTCTTTTCATTTTTTTGCTAATCAGTTGAATAATATTCTTCATCTAAAGGATATAAATTTAGAGGAGTGAGAACTTTCCTTGGATGAACTGCTCTCAATCCTTGCCCCTGATGATTTGACAAAAATTCAAGAGGCTTACCTTGCTCAATGACAATATTTGATTTGAATTATCAAAGAAAGAATGTGAATTGCTTAAATATCTTCTTTCTTGTTTTTTTTACAAAAAAATGTTAAAATGCTCTGATATTAAAAAAAAACAAAAAATGAAAATAAGCTCAAAAAATATTGGCAAAATCTTGGTTTGACTGTTTGTGCTTATGGGAGCTTTGACTTTTGTTTTTTTTGAGGATGTAGTTGAATTGGGTAGCAAACTTAGGGGACAGGTTACAATGATTGATTCTGACAATTGTGATGCTTATGAAGAGCCAACTAGAACAATGTGTCATGATTCAAATACTGCGCTAAAAAAAAGAGCAGCGGAAGAAGATGCAGAATGGAACGCAGAAATTCGCAATTTTTTAGCTAATCGTAGAGAACAAGAGAACTTAAACAATACTGAAGAGAATCCATTTCAAGAAAATGAACACCCTAGTTCCAAAAACTATATATCAGGAGCAAAACTTTCTATTATGGCAGCAGCTATGGCTAGAGAGAAGGCAGCAAGAGAAGCTGCAGCGAATTGAGATTATGATACACAAACAAAGCTTTTGACTTGAGAGTTATTGCCATCTCAGGCTGATCTTGATAAGGCAAAAAAACAGATAAAAGAAGCAAATCCTCAATTTACTTATGAAAACAGTTGAGCTGGCGCATCAACAGCAGGTATTGTATTAGCCACAACCTCAGATTCCACTGAACAGTCTGGCGCTTGAAATGACCCTGTTGCAGGCACAAGAACTGTAAGGAATGATTCAGATTACTCTGAAAAGCTAAATTCATCTGCAGGCGATACTGATGATCGGGCTGAAGGTTGAAGCACTACAACTTGAGGAACAGAAATTAGATACAAAGAAGCTCCAACAGTATCAGGGTTGTTACCATCGGTTAGAGAAGCAAATGAAGGAAGGTTAGTTAAGAAGAATTGAGAAATGGTGGTAGCACCAGATTATTATAAAGATAGGACTCTTGACTTTAGTAATCGTTATTGGGATTCAAACGGCCTGTTAGTTGTACCTAACCAAAATTGAGCATTTGCAGAAGCTACAGAATATATTACAAGGGAGGACGGAATTGTTTTTAAATTAAGTGATCAAGGAGTTTACGAGCAAACAAACCTTGATACTGGTAGTTCTAATTTTTATAGACCTGAAAGTCAGATTGCTAAAGTGGTAACTCCTAGTGCAAGCAAATCTGAAGAACCAGAGACCTATGTTGATTCAAGCGGAGCAATTAGAAATGTTAGTGAATTATCAAAAGAACAAGGGGTAACAACGGATCAGGTTGCACAAAGCGGGAAACGTGTAGATGGAAAAGATGTAACTTCAGATCCTGATACATGAGAACCTTTGCTAGTTGATGTTGCTGGAAAAAATTATGAAGTAGGGTATCCAAACCCAGACTGACAATATCCACTTAAAGATCCAAACGGAAATGTTGTTGGTGTGTATCAAGATGGAAAGGTTTTAACAGGGGGCAATTACATAGCTGCCCAAGCAGAAAATGCTGCATCCGCCGAGGAAGGTTGAAATGCTGCTGCAACAAGATCAGCAGCAGAACAAGCATTATCAGCAGCGAAACAAGCAACAGCATTAGCGAAAGAAGCTACAAAGAATGCAGAGGACGCATTAGCAAAAGGTTTTTCAGAAGAGGCAGAAAAATTTAAAGTCCAGGCAGAAAGATTCTTGGAACAAGCGGAACAAGCAGAAAAAGTAGCGGAAGAATTAACAGCAAAAGCAATAAAAACAAAAAATGGGTTTGAAGAAGGGCTGACCAGTAGGGAAATTAAGTCTGAAGTGAAAAATGAAGGGAATATAACAACAACTACCTGAATAAAAGGAAATGAAGGTTTTGAAAATGCCTTAGACTATGACTGAAAGATACTGGATATTTATGATTTTACAGATGATCCTGCGGGTGGTGATTTCCAATATATTCAAACCAAAGGAGATAATGCAGAGATAATCTGAGTCTATGACCCCACATCTGAAAAACTTCTTTTAAACCAGGACTACGAACCCATAATAGATACAGATACCCTAAGTCTAGGGGATTATTCTAAAGATTTCTCTTATTGGGAGGAAGTTATCGAAAATAACAAAACTGAAGAAACAGATAGTGAGAATGTTATAAAAAGTAATAACAAAAATGAAAAATCAGATGCTAGAAGTTTTTCTTTAAAAAATGCCGGTATGCAACCGGGATACTCCACAAGTGTTGAAAGTCTTTTAGAGACATTTATCAACTATATGGCACTGGTCATAACAATTATCGCAATTATATGAATTATGGTTGGTTGAGTTGTATTAATGACAGCTTACGGGCAGGATGAGCAAATCCAAAAGGGAAAAAGTATAATCCTTTATTCCATTTTAGGACTAATTTTTACAATAACATCTTATGCAATTGTCAGTTTTGTGCAGACAATTGTTTATAGTGTTGCTGAATAATTTACTTATTATGAGTTTTTCGATAAATAAAAAAGCGGTTTACATAAAATTTTTCCTGACTTTATCTTTTGTGTTTTTTTGATTTTTTGCTTTAAACCAAAGCATACCAACAACTTGTATGGCTAATTCTGACATAAAGTTAAATATGCCTTTCCAAGAGTGAGAAGACACGATTTCTATATGAGAAGAACCAAACAGTTTTAATATCGTTCAGCAGTATGTTTGAAAAGTTTACTCATGGTGAGCATCTGTTACGGGACTTTTGGCGGTTTTAATGGTTGTCGTGTGAGGCGTACAATACATTATTTCCGGTGCGGATCCTGGACAAAAAGACGATGCAAAAGAGCGGATTAAGCAAGCTTTAATCGCATTAACTTTGTTAATGTTATCCGCTTTAATTTTATATACAATTAATCCTAATTTTTTTGTATTATAATGCTCAAAAAATATAAACAACGCAGTGTATATATTTACATAACTTTATTGAGTTTAATCTCTTCTGTTTGAGTTAAGGCAGTAGAACCGCCAGAAATAATTCGATGAGGTTATTTGCCCTGAGGGGACCAAACCTCTGATATTAGAGAGGCTTGGTTGCTTAATACCTTTTTACCAAATTTGATTGAGTGGATGTTGGGCTTTTTTGCAGCTTCAGCAATTGTGGTTATTATGATTGGAGGGTATATGCACCTGACTGCCTTTGGTTGAGAACAAACGACAAAAGGAAAAGAAACGATAATGTACGGAATTATTTGATTATTAATAGTAATTCTTTCCTATGCGATAGTCTCAATTGTTCAGAATTTAGATTTTTTTATTTAATGATTATGTATATCAAAAAAAATAACATATTTCTTATAACCGGTTTGTTTTTCTTATTTTGAACTTTATTTTTACAGACTTTTTGAAACATTGCATGAGCACAAGAAGTTAAAGAAATTCCAATTCCCCTAAATTTACTTGAAGAATCGCCGGAGAGTGAATACATAAAGACGTTGCCCGGTTATGGTAGCGATAATGAGTTAGAGTCAAGTTTTCTTCCAGCTGTTATGAAATTTATCACAGCTAGTGTTGGAGGAATTAGTGTAATGATTTTTCTTGTCTCAGGATTTATGATGATTACTTCTTTTGGTGATTCTGAACAAAGAGAAAAAGCTAAAAAAATGCTCTATTGGTCTATATTAGGAATTATTTTTATCGTACTTGCTTACGCAATTGTACAAGGTGTCACTAGTTTAGAATTTGGTTGAAATACATAAAATGAATATTATGAAAAAAAGAGGCAGGCTTATCTTTAGCTGATTTATATTTTCAGCATTTTTACTTTTTTCTTCTTTTGCTGTTTCTGTTGTTTATGCTGAAGAAGAGTGATATTCCGGTTTTTGAAATATTGATTTACCAACAGAGACAAAGCGGACAGATGTTATTAGAGATATGAGTCAATTCAAACCAACAAATCTTCCCGGTGAAACAGTGTGATCATCGGGTGCTTTTGGTGCTACTTTAATAATAACTTGAAAAATAATTGATATTATTATCTATATTTCAGGTGTCTTGGCAGTTATCGGTGTTATAGTTGGTGGAGCGAGGTATATGTTTTCTTTTGGCTGAGAAGGTAAAGAAAAGGCTAAAACAACTTTGATTTGGTCTTTACTTGGTTTGGTTGCTGTGATGCTCTCTTATGCGATTGTTCATAATGTGATTCGAATTATTTTGGAAGCTTCAAGTAGTTGATAAACCAAGAGCTAGGTAGACAATCACTTTGAAACGACTTACAATGCTTGTTGTAAATTGTTTTTTATAATTAATAATTTTTATGCCGAATAAAGTTTTTATCTCAACCTCAATTCCTTACGTAAATGGAGAACCACATATTGGTTTTGCGATGGAAGGAATTGAAACAGATGCTATTGCCCGCTATTTTCGCTTAATGGGAAAAGAAGCTTTTTTCATGACAGGAGCTGATGAAAATGGGGTCAAAATTTATAAAACAGCCCAAAGCCAAGGTATTGAAACCCAAGAACTTTGTGATTTAAATGCAGATAAATTTAAAAAGCTTGCTGGTATTTTGAATTTTTCAAACAATGAATTTATTCGTACAACGGACCAAAAAAAACACTGGCCGGGTGCGCAAGAATTGTGGAAGAGAATTAAGGCTAATGGAGATATTTACATGCAAACCTATGAAGGACTTTATTGCGAAGGGTGCGAAACTTTTGTAACTGAAAAAGAACTTGAAGACGGAAATTGCCCAAACCATAAGAAACCCCCTGTTTTAATCGCAGAAAAAAACTATTTCTTCAGTTTGTCCAAATATACAGAGCAAATTAAGCAGATGATTCAAACAGACGAAATTGAAGTAGTCCCCAGTTTTCGGAAAAATGAAATTTTAGCCTTACTGGAGGAAGGTTTGCAAGATGTGAGTTTTTCACGTACAAGGCAAAGTCTGCCTTGGGGAGTACCGGTTCCGGACGATGAAAATCAAGTGATGTATGTTTGGTGTGATGCTCTTTCAAATTATATTTCTGGTCTTGGTTTTGGAAGAGACGATGCTGATTACCAGAAATTCTGGAACAATGATGACGTAGAGAGAATTCATGTTATCGGTAAAGATATTACACGTTTTCATTTGGCGATCTGGCCGGGAATGCTTTTGTCTGCGGGAGTCAAATTACCTACCAAAGTTTTGGTACACGGTTTTATTACAGCCGATGGAGAAAAAATGAGTAAGAGTCTGGGCAATGTGGTTGACCCTTTTCAATATAGCCAAGAGTACGGAACAGATCCCTTGAGATACTATTTGTTACGTGAGATTCCCGTAGGCAGAGATGGTGATTTTACACGGCAGCATTTTGAAGAAATTTATAATGCGCATCTTGCAAACGGACTTGGTAATCTTGTCAATCGTGTGGTTGTCATGTCTAAGAAACACGAAATTAATCTGCATAATTTTGAAGATGTTATAGAGGCGGAGAAAAATGTGCTTTATTATTGGAATGAGTATAAGTCAAAAATGGATGGGCTTGTTTTGAATGAAGGAGTTCAGGTCGTTTGGGATCTGATTGATTTTGCGAACAAAAAAATTGATCAAGAAAAGCCCTGGGTATTAGCTAAAAAAGACCCCAATAGAATGAAAAATGTCTTAGCAGGTTTATTGGAAATTGTGCGTCACATTGCAATCATGCTATTGCCCGTTATGCCGGAAAAAGCAAATGAAATCAGGGAGACTTTAGGTTTAAATAAAATTGAAAAACTTAGCGGAGAACAAAACTGGAAAGGTGAGCAATTTAAAGATTTAGAAGATCCGAAGGTTTTGTTTCCGAGATTGGAAAAGTAACTTTTTAGTGTTTATTAACAAGTCCTAGGTAGTTGGCAGAAAAATATAGAGGTGTCTCTAGGGGAGACCCTTGTTGAAATTTCTTCCCTAGGCTCTCCTTTCTAAAGAGGCTATTGATTTGTTATAAACCTCCAAAGTTTCCTTTGCCATTTTTTCCCAAGAAAAATCTTGAATACGCTTAAAACCATTTTGAACCAGTTTGCCTTGTAGTTGTTTATCTTTGAGCAGTTTAGATATTTTCTTAGTCATCTCTTCAAGGTCGTAGGGATTAAAAAATATCGCATTTTCTTTGCCGCAAACTTCAGGAATGCACGAAGTATTTGATGCAGCTACGGGAGTCCCGCAAGCCATAGCTTCTAGGGGAGGTAAACCAAAGCCTTCATAAAAAGATGGAAAGACATAAACACTTGCGGCGTTATAAAGAGAAATTAGATCATTTTCAGGTACCAATCCTACAAATTTAACATTTTCTTTTAAATTCAATTTATTAACAGTTTCAGCAACTTCGTTATAAGCCTTATCTCTTTTTCCTGTAATGACTAAATCTCCCTTGTATTTTTTGTCCTGTCTTAGTCTGGCAAATGCTTTAATTAGTCCAACAACGTTTTTATGATTACGCCAAACACCCGTATAAAGCAAAAAGGAATTACTTAAACCGTATTTTTGAATAACTTGTTTCTTGTGTTTTTCTGACAAAGTTTTGAATTTTGGGTCAGTTCCTTCGTAAATTACTGTTATTTTTTCCGGTCTGATTTTGAGTAAAGACGTTAGATCTTTTTTTGTGTTTTTCGACACTGCGATAATATGTTTTGCCCTTTTTGTATTACTACGTATTGTGAGTTGATAAGCCATTCTGTGAATAAATGAAGTCATTTTTTTGCCGGGGAAAAATGAAAGCGTCAGATCGTGAATAGTCATGACAAAAGGCTTCTTATAAAAAATTGGTGCGTTAAAGTGGGTGAAGTGCATTAAGTCCAGTTTTTCCTTATTAAGAATTTTGAGAAATTCTGTTTGCTCTTTCCAGGAATAATGTTTGCAGTCCGCCAAAACTTTTTTAACTTTTTGTGTATCTCTAATTTTAAATTTGGGAAATTCATTTTTATTCAGAAAAACAACGTATTGATTTGTTTGATCAATTTTTAAGAGATTTTTGATCAGTTCGTGGTTGTACCTGCCGATGCCTGTGAAGCGCGAGGAGTACATCCTAGCGTCAATACCGATTTTCATTTTTTAATTATGACTTTTAATTTTTTAGTATCATCTTGAGCTTGTCGAAGTGCGACACATCCATTACTTCAACTTTGCTGGAGCAATCTCTCTGAGTTGCTCCTTTTATTTGAGGACAGAGGAGCTATTCTCTTCCTTCAAACATTTGGAGCCACTCGGGAGAGTTTCTCCAGCTTTTTGGGCGACGTTTTACCATTTTTCAGCTGAGACAAAACACTCCCCTCTTTCCCTCTGCTTCGCTGGAATACTAATAACTTCAATTTACAATAATTCAATTATTATTGTAAGTTGACAATATGTGCAAAATAGTGTAAAAATATATCCTTTTTAAATTATTCCAAATGTCTTTAAAAAAAGAAGTACAAAAAATTGAAACTGCAACAAAGACAATTCAGGCTTATTTACCACGTCTTTCTACGCCGAAAATAATTCGTGATATTTTCTTCTACATTTGGGCAGGGGTACTTGCCGGAATTTTTTTCCTTTCTCTGGCTCTCAATTTTTTTCTTGATTCTTATTATTCTATTCCCGAACCAAACAAATATATCAAAATTTCTGCTTACCAAACAGCTCTAAAAGTTGCTCAGCAGGTTAATCAAAATCTTGAACAAGAGGAACAGAAACGACTCGCCGAGATTAAGCCAAAAGGGATTTTACGAGGTGTTTTAGTCAATCACCAAGAAGGCTCCTTAAACACAATAACTGTCAATGGTTCTCTTGCTGCACTTGCCGTTAACTCAAAAATAGGAATTGTAAACGCAAAACCTTTGCAATTTTCAAACAATTATCAAAAAGGTGTGGAAAGCAGCTATCTTACAGGAAATAAGTATTATGATGTTGATTTGAAGGTGTCTGGCGTTCAAAAAGCTTTGTTGGTGCATAAATCAGGCTACGAAGAAGATTATGAGATGAACTTGTTTACAGCTTCAATCGGTTTGATTGAACAGGCTGACCAAGTTTTAAAAATTAACCTTGAGAGTTTCTTGAATCGATCAAATGACCGAGAATACAGCTTGAGAACATACTTAGCACATTTGACGAGTGTTGAAAAAAGTATAAAAAACACTCAACTTAAAGTTGATAAGGAGATTACAAGGTTGTCAAACGAAGAATCCGTAGCAAATGCAAAAATGCTACAAACCGAATCAGATTTTTTCATTGCTCTAAATAAATTTGACCAGAAAAATACTTACAAAAATCTTGATCAATTTATCATTGATTTTCAAACTGAAGTAGATAAAAAAGCGCGACTTCAGGCGATGAATCAAATAGAAAAATATTTTTCAGCTTATCTTCCAATTCTTACCGAACGCAGAGAAGCTGTTCAAGCAAATCGCAATGCGCTGGTGCATGGAATTAAGGTAGTGGCTTTCCGTGATGTTGATTTGGGGCTAATTACAGTTGCGAATTAGACGAAACCTGTATAACCTTTTGAACAGATTTAGAAGTCTTTTCAAAAAGGATGCTTTATATTGTTGCGACACCAATTGGAAACCTTGAAGATATCACCCTGAGGGCTCTCAGAGTTTTGAAGGAAGTTGATACTATTATTTGTGAAGATACGAGGCATACAAAGATTCTTTTGAACAAATATGAAATTGAGAAGCCTTTGCTTTCCTATCATTCCCACTCAGGTGTTTCAAAAGTCAATAAACTAATTTATGAATTAAAGTCCGGGAAAAGTCTCGCTTTGGTAAGCGATGCGGGAACACCGGGGATTTCTGATCCCGGATATGCTGTGGTGAAAGCGGCAATTGAAGAGGGGATCGAAGTCGTGCCGCTTCCGGGTCCATCAGCTTTTCTCACAGCTTTAATGGTTTCCGGTTTTCCGATTAACCATTTTTTGTATCTTGGTTTTTTGCCTGTGAAGAAGGGAAGGCAAACTTTGTTTTTAAGTTTAAAAGAAGAAAAAAAGACGGTTGTTTTTTATGAGTCACCCTATCGAATTTTAAAAACATTGGGTGATATTATTGAATACTTAGGTGAAGATCGAGAGCTTGTGATTGGGCGAGAAATTACGAAGAAATTTGAGGAGTTTAAGAGAGGAAGTGTTGGTGAAATTTATGAAGAAATGAAAGCTAAAAAACCGAAAGGAGAATTTGTAGTAATTTTAAAAGGATTAAAATAAGTGGAAACAAAAGAAACAGAAAAATCATTATTGGTTGTACACACTTCCAACTCTATACTTAAGCATAATTCTGTTGTTGGTCAAGAAAGGCTTGTTAGAGATTTAATGCGCAGGATAGATTTTTATCGTAGGATACTTAAGGCTCCTGTTCTTTATGCTGCTTATGAAGAACGTACAAGGTCTCAGGTTTATTCTAGTCCTGTTTTTAAATCATGTCATTGTTATCCAGATGTATGTTTTCCAATGTTTGAATCGCCTCGTTCTAACAAGAGACCAATGGAAGTTTTGGGCGAGCAAATCGATCTAATCACTCAATATATTCGCTCTCTAATAAGCCAGGGAATTTTTTGTAATGGGTTAGAAATTGAAGTAGTTGGAATTTGGAAGGGAGCTTGCTGTAAAACAATTACCTCAGGGTTAGTTGGTAAAGGCTTTGATGCTAAACGTAATAGTGAATTATGTGGAACAGCCAAGGGGTGTGATTTAAATGATCCATTGTGTCATCAAAAATTACTTGCTACACTGGGAAAGCTTTTAGATCGTTGCCCGCGTGGCTCAACTGGATAGAGTGTCCGGCTTCGAACCGGGTGGTTGGGGGTTCGAATCCCTCCGCGGGTACCAAAAAATTAAATCTATCTTTTGATAGGCATATTTTTTTGTTAGTGGGGGGGATGAGAAGTTTATGCCCTTTAGGGGAAATCCCTCCGCGGGTACTAAAAATTTTTAAGAATTAAGAATGAAGGTTTCGGTTTGGAAGTTTTTTCGCTTTGGAGAATGCAGTGTTTTAGATAGATGGAGGAGTATAAGACGGGGTTTCGTTATTGATAACACCAACAAAGAACGAAAAGAACGAAACTCTGCATGCTTTCTTGCGTTGGAGGATTGGGTTTTTGAGATAGGTGTAGAAATGTAAGGTGGCGGTAATACCAACAATAAACAAAAATATTAAGCTTCAACTAATTCCTTTTTTTCTTTGTTCTTAAAGTTATAAGAAGTTCTTTCTTTTTGAATCGTTAATTTCCCTTTATGAAAACTATTTAACGCATTGTATTCTGAAACATCTTTGTAAATAACTGTAGCGAGTTGTCTTGCAAATTCTACTGGTACAGCATTTCCAACCATTTTATATCCATCTGGAACTTTGTTGTATTTAAATAAAAAGTTATCAGGAAATGTTTGAATTCTTGCACATTCTCTTACAGAGAGTCTTCTATATAAATCCTCTTTACCAGGAACAAAAATTCTTTTATTTTGTTCAATAAATTTCATTTTTGGGGCTTTTGGATGGATAGGTGCATGACGACCACCTGCCTGTATTGTAAAACTTGGCTCATCCCAGCTTCTTACTCTATTTCTAGACATATAAATACTTGAATAGCCTCCAATCATATATTCGTGATTAGGTTGGGAAAGATTTTCGTTGGCGTAATTTTTTTCTTTTGCCGGTTTGGCATTTTTCAAATCGTGAATGGCATCTTTTAATACTGGTCTTGGATTCACTTGTTGAGGAGGCAGGAATTTCTTATTCATTTTTTTGTGATATCCTACGATAATAACCCTTTTTCTATCCTGCGGAACCCCAAAGTCATTAGCGTTTAACAAGTAATGAGAAACATTATACTTAAGTGTGGAGAATTCTGAGAGTATATTTAAAAAAGCTTCTTTATGTCTTGGTAATAAAATTCCTGAAACATTTTCCGCCAGAAAAAACAGTGGTTCTTTTTCTTTCAAAATTCTTATGTACTCATAAAAAAGTTTCCCTCTTTTGTCGTTTATACCTCTTCCTGCACCAGCTTCACTCCAGCTTTGGCATGGAGGACCTCCAATGAATCCCAAAGCATCAGGAATGTCGCCTGAATCAACGTCAGTAATACTTCTTCGATCTAAAAGAGTGTTTGGAAAATTATGCTCATAGGTGCTCCAAATACTGTTATCGTATTCATTTGCAAAAATTGTCTCAAACCCTGCTTGATGAAATCCAAGGTCTAAACCTCCGGCACCACTAAAAAGAGAAATAATTTCCATAGTTATTCTTGATTACAAACGTTTAAAGTATTTTTATATAAATTTTGAGGTGAACTTAATAAATTAATGTCAAATTTTAATGATGGTTCTACCCTAGAGCTAGCATTATGTATTCTGAAAGATAGCTTCCAGCTATTGTTTAGTGTTACGATAACAGTTGTTTTTGAACCTTCTTTAAATGAAATATCTTGAATTTGAGTTGGCAATGGAACTTTAGAGGTTTTGTATTTTGGATCAATATTTTTAAATGGTAAATTTAGTGTTCCATTTAAATTGTAAGCATGTATTTCAACACAATTATTAATTTTTATTACCTTATAAAAGTCTTTATTACCAACAAGATAAGCAACAAGATTTTTTGCTACATCTCTAGGAGACTGCTTATAAAGACTATCTAGCTCCTGCGTAAATGCCTCTAAAATTGGCACATAAACAGAATCATGATGGTTGCCAATCTCACTCCACTTTTTTGTTGCATTGCTTGATTCACGAATTGACTTAAGTTCTTGAAAAATGGGTGTAACTACATTGAAATACTCTTTAGAACAATTAATACCAATCCACTTTTCACCAAAGTCTATATCAGCAGACAATCTGGAATGTTTTACCGCTTTGTGATTATTCTTAGCTGAAACACCAATCTCCCATTTCTGTAGTGCGCGTATAGCTAAAACATCTCTTACATCACCTGATTTACCATGATGATCAGACAAAATCTCTAATTGTAAAATATCATTTTTATCAATATCGTTGGATAATCTAGGTTCTAGGTCGATTAAAAGATTTACAGCAAAACTCGAAGCCAGTAAATATTCGCTTCGTTCGTCATCACTAACATCCTCAAAGCATTTTTTGGCAATTTTAAAAGCAGAGTTTTTTATAACTTCAACTTGTGTTTTGTCATTTAACTTTTCTTCAAATTGAAGCAATAGAGCATACTCAAAAGATTTTCCTGTAGCCATTTGTCTTGATGGATTTGGTGGCATAGACTCCTTTTTAATTTGTAATTTTACAAAAATCTTGAGTTTATAATATATTAAAAATATCAGTAGGTACAGTTTGGATTTTGCCTAATTTTTTATTCCTTAACGCAACCCAGTTGCATTAATTTTCATATTTCTTTATATTAATTTCTGATGAAAACAAAAATTCAAAACCCAGGTAACAAAGAGATTCGTCTCACTCCTGTAAGGCAGGGGATTTTGAAAATTTTAGAAAAAGAGGGAAGCCCTCTGACCGTACCTGAAATCCAAACTCTCCTAAAAGAAAAAGGTCTGTTTCCGAATAAAACAACCCTCTACAGACAAATGGAAAAACTCCTGGAGAATAATATTGTCGAAAGCATCTCACTAAAAAATACAGTAGTTCATTATGAGAAAAAAAGTTCCCATCATCATCATTTTATTTGTAGTACTTGTAAAAATATTACCTGTATTGAAGATGAAAATTTTGAATGTGCCGCTCGTAGTTTAGAGAAAAGCCTTGAAAAAAATGGTTTTCTCGTGAAAAACCATAATTTTTCTCTTGAAGGGAAGTGTCAAAAATGTTTAGCATTTTAATAATAGAAATTAAATAAAACAACCAAATGTCATTCTGACCCCCGACATTGCCCGGATGCTAATACAATCATTTAATGATAAACCTAAATTGATTTGAGAGGAAAGGCAACAAAGCAATGT
>JANQMV010000037.1 GCA_028279865.1 Candidatus Altimarinota bacterium
AAGGGGGTTTCTAATCTTACGGCTTGAAGCTTGAAGCTTGAAGCTTGCTCCCCTTGCCCCAAATCAATAACCCGATGAGTCTTTTTGAGTTTAAGTCCCAAACTATCAATCTGTTCCGTCTTTCCTAAATTTTCATCATCTCTTTTCGCAAAATCCCAGTACATCAGCCGTCCTCCGATTACACCAATTTTTTCATCATTACGCTCTTTTATAAAACTAATCAACTGTTCCAAAAAACCAGGTTCCAGAATAATATCAGGATTATAACAAAGATAATAATCTCCCTGCATTTGACGAATCATCACATTATGTGCCGGACCAAATCCGATATTTCCACTCCGCTCAAGTTTTACCTTCGGATAATTTTCCTCAATCCATTGCCAGACCTTATCATCCTCTTCGAGATCGTCTTCATTTAAAACATTGTTATGCATAATCACCTCAAAGTTCACATAAGTTTGTTCAAAAACAGACTTCAGAGTATAAGTCAGATATTTCAAATCATTCTTCCCGAAGACAATGCCGATAGTGATTAAAGGAGTTTTCAACTTACAATTAATTACATCATAACGTCATTCCGGCTTGTTCAGAATCTTGAACCGAAAAGTTTAATAATACCTCACAGTTACAGGTTCCCAACAAACGAAAATGACAAAAGTCCCTAAACATCCAACCTCGGCGTCACATGCGGTCTTTTACGAAACATAAATTTCATAAAATACTTAATCGCCGACATAATATGAATTCGCACAGTTTTTTTACGAAAAATATCCAAAATACCTCCATCAGATAAACGCTGGTGATAATGCGTCGCTTTTGCCTTAGGAAAATAAATTACACGATGCCCCTTTTCCCACATCAAACGGCATAAATCCGTATCTTCCAAAAATAAGAAATAGCGTGGATCAAATCCCCCAACCTCATCGTACATTTCCCGACGAATTAACAAACAAGCCCCTACAACCCAATCCACATCTTCGATTAATTCAGGATTTTTATCATGCATTAAGTACTTAAAAACACGATACCTAAAAACAGGTAAATTTCTTAAAAAAGTTCGCTTAATTATAAAATCAACAAAGTTAGGAAAACGCCGATAAACATCTTGCACAGTTCCATCTTCATAAATCAATTGTGGCGCCAAAACCCCTACATTTTTTTGATCCTCCATATACCGCACCATCAGGTCAATATTGCCTTTATAAAGCTCAATATCGGGATTTAAAATCAAGACAAATTCTCCTTTTGAAGCGACTATACCCTGGTGATTCCCTTGACCGTAGCCAAGATTTTTTTGGTTTAAGATAAAATTAAAGTTTTTTTGATCAGCGTATTGCTTTTGGAATTCAGCAAGCTTTGTCTGATTTCCATTTGAGACAATCATAACCTCATAATCACACTGAGGTTCATTCTGCAAAATCCACTTTAAAATATTACGCACATACAGTGCCTCTTTATCAAAAGTAAATAAAATAACAATAGATAATTTCATTTCTTATTTATTTATAAATATCATGATTGCCTATATTCAATAACTCAATTTCATTTTTATCAACAAAACGAAAAAGTACTCTTTCCGAATAATTTATACGAAAAGACCATAAACCATGTAGATTTTTGAGTTTATGTGTTTTGAGAGAAGGTTCAAAAGGATCTTTTTCGAATTTTAAAAATGCTTTTTTAAAAGAATTTTGTGCTCTTGCTGGCAATTTTTTATATTTTCTTTTAAAAAAACTCGAAAAATAGATAATCATATCATTTAGGAATCAAGTTTTGTAAATAGCTCGTTTCCAGATTTTGCCTTGCCAATTGTTCCCTGAATTTTCTCATAATCACTGCTAAACAAGGAGTTCATTGTGTCCATTTTTTCCCATTCATGTTTCTCTACCATAACTTTTTTTTCTTTTTTCATAGCAAATATATTAAAAAGCTAATCTATTATAGTTTTATCTCTTCAGCCTCGCAACAAATTCGTCCTTATCCTCAAAATAATCACTCCGATCTGCCTTGTGATGTGTCGAAGAAAAAGCAGCAATCACCGTATTCGAATCAATTTTTTTAAATCCATGCCAAATCATTGCTGGAATATAAACCGCCTCACCCGGGTTTAATTTTATTGAATATTCAATGCCCTGCGCATCAATAGAAACCAATTCTGCAAAACCTTTCACTACTAAAAAAACTTCCTCTTCTTCATAATGAGCATGCTGCCCCGTCTGCGTTTCCTTGTTTTCTGCAACAATAAAATATGTTCTTTTTACCTTAAAAGGAATCTCCTCCTCAAAGAATTCTACTGGTAAAAGCTGATACTCTCCCTGTCCCTGAAAAAAATCAAACTTGGTTTTTTGCAACATTTTTCTTGTAATTAAGTTACAAATCTTCATCCTGAAAGAAATAAATTACGAAAATTCGTAATTATGTAGTCGAAGGATCTAGTTAGACCTCAGCCCCATTCAACGACATTTTTTTAAACATAATTCCTTTAGGTTAATGAAAATCATTTCTCCGAAAGATTCTTCGACTCGTTATTACTCACTCAGAATGACTCAAGAGGATTCCATCGAAAATGTCCAGTAATCTCCGCTGGCCAATCAATTAAATAATCATTTTCCTGTACGCCATAACCATGATTATGCACTAGATAAGGCACTCCATCACGACGTCTTTTGTCCGAAACAATCGCCACATGCCACAATCCTCCCGGAATCTGATCAAAAGTCACAATATCCCCCGCCTGCCACTCCTTCAAATTCTCAAAATCGTTTGGAATTACTTCTGTTGTCAAAGATTCTACGTTCTTATCAAGAAAAATTCGAATATTTTGTACTCTGCGAAAATTTATATTTGAATCTAAGCCAGGCTCCTGCGGATAATCACTTTTGTTTTTTTGAATGTCCTCATCCAGCATTGCCTTAAAATCATAGCCTGAATCTTCTAACGCTCTCCACAAAACATCACTACAAGCTCCTTTATTTTCCGGAGGATAGCCTTCCTGATAATAGGAAGTATCATACTCTGTCACTACTCCGATTTGCGCTCTGGCAGCTCCCAAAATATCAGTATAGTCATCCACACCATCTCCATCTTGGTCATTTTCGCTGACAATTTGTACAGCTTTTAAATCTTCTTGAATTTGCGTCGTTTGAACCGGCTGCGAACAAGCTGTCAAAAATAGCAACAAACTCATTCCAACTAATCTTTTATATTGTTTCATTTTTACTTTTGTTTTTTAAATTTTACACAGATCGTACAGCTCATCCTTTCTTGTCATCCTTGCGGAAGCGAGGATCTTTTGTCTCAATTGAATTAATGAATTCACAACGCAAAGTAAATACTGCTGAATTGAAGATTCTCACTTTCGTAAAAATGACAATTATTATACCGAAGGATTCACACCAAATTTAAATTTCTCTTTCCAATCCGGAATTGAGAACAAATTATCTTCCGGAATTGAGACCTTTCCGCCCACATCCATTTCACGATGTAAAATCCGATAAAGCCAATCTTTATGATCAAAATACCATTTCACCGTATCCTCAATTCCATTTTCCATCGTATGCTTTGGCTTCCACCCGAGTTTCGTAATTTTTGTCGGATCCATCGCATAGCGCATATCATTCGCCGCCCGATCAGGAATATAAATGATGTGATCTTCCTCTTTTTTTCCAAAAAAATTCAAAATCAATTTTGCAATTTGATGTGTCGCCAACTCATTATGCCCACCAATATTATAAACCTCTCCGACATTTCCACTGTGCAAAACCAGATCAATCGCCTCACAATGATCTTCCACATACAGCCAATCT
>JANQMV010000053.1 GCA_028279865.1 Candidatus Altimarinota bacterium
TTTTTTTAAGTAGTGCTTACCCCACCTAACCTTCCCTACAAGGGGAGGAATAAATTATTTCACAATTCCCAAAACATCACTTTCAGAAAGAATAAGAACTTCTTTTCCTTCGATTTTGATTTCGTTCGGTCCGTATTTGCGGAAGATTACGATATCTCCTTCTTTTACTGTCATTGGGATGCGTTTTCCATCAGGAGTCATTTTTCCTTCTCCTGCAGCGATTACTTTTCCTTTCTGAGGTTTTTCTTTTCCTGCGGTATCAGGTAAAACGATTCCGCTTGCTGTAGTAGCATTTTCTTCAATTGCTTCTACAACTAGGCGATCATCTAGAGGTTGGATGTTCATAGTAGATTAAATTTAAAGATATAAATGTTTTTATTAGCACTTCCTTCTGGGGAGTGCTAAAGTATTCTATACAAATAAATCAGAGAATCAATTGACATAAGCAGTCTAACATGATTTAATTGAAAAACTTTTAAAATTAAAAACTTATAAATGATTGAGAAAGTTGAGCATAAATACGAGCTACCTTCAAACATTGATCAAAGTAAGCTTAAAAATTTAATGGGTCCTAAAGGTCTTGAAGCCTTTAAAAAAGCTGTAAAAATTTTTGGATCATCTGCACTTTGTGAAGAAGAATTTGAAGGAAAAACAGGTTTGGTTATTCAATTAAGGAAAGAAAGCCTTCCTTATGTAAATATTGTCATTGAAGAAATAATTAAAATGTTGGAAGATAAGTATTTAGATAAGGGAAAAATACAGGTGACCAGCAAACGAAAGAAAAAAGGTAAAAAGATTGTAAAGAAAAAACGTGTAGGCAAAGGAGTTCTAAAAAAAGATATGAGCTTTATTTTGAAAGATTATGACACAGCAGTGGCAAAGCTTTTTCCCGATTACGCAATTTCCGGAAAAGTTTCGAAAGAGTCTTATATTCTAAATGAACTCTATTCGCGATTATCCGGATATTTATTAGCCCTTATCGGAACAAAAGAAAACTCCCATAAGCAAAAAAAAACACATCAAGCATTCTTTGCTTTTATCGAACAAGCAAAAGATAGAGAATTGAAACCAGAAGATGACAAAGCTTTTCTTTTTCCTCATCAATATCAAGCTCTGCAGAAATCAATTATTCCTTTTCTTAAAGGGAACAAGTTTAATAAATTCAACCCACTTACACAAAAAGAATGGACAGAAAAAGAGCTTAAAGCAGAAAATGACAGAATTGCCTCAATAATTTTAAACAATCAAGCTTACGAGATTCCCATTTGTCCTATCGACAACGAAAGCCTTGCAGATGAAAGATACGTTTTTAAGCTCGCACCTTTAGAGCCTGAAATCAACGCATTTGGAGTATACTTAGCTCAAGCAGGGTATGTAGAAGAAAAATATGGAGAAGAGTTGAAAGAAGATTCAGAAATGCACAAAAAAACAATGGCAAAGCATGTTTTTAGTGAGTCAGGAACTGAAATGGTTCTCACACATGCATTCAAGGGCGGGCTAGATCCTATTTTTATTAATAGATTCTCAGGAAATTTAAGCGTTGGTACTTTTGGTCCCGAATCCTTAAAGTTAATTTCAAAAGATTCTCTAGCCTATGAATTAATTCGAAATGATGTTCTTTGGTATCTAGCACAAACTATTTGTAAGAGAAGCACTCTTGAAAAAGTTTTTGGAGATATTTTTAAAGTTAAAAAAGAGGGAACAAAGCAAACCAAGACAACAACAGGAGAAAATTTGGATGGAAAAGAAAGAAAAATGCTTATTTTTCCCAAAGGAGCAGTGCAAAGTATTAGTAAAAGACTGGATTTCATTCTTAAAAAAATTAAATCAGGTGTTAGAAGAGAAGATTCTTCTTTTAAAGATGATGCAAAAGATGAAATAGAGGAAGCTAAAGAAAAGAAAGAAAAAGAAATATCTAAGAAAAAAAGAATTGGTGGGCATAAAAAGCTCTTACACCTCAGAAAAAAGTTGGTTTACAATAAAGAAACATCTGAATATGACCTAATTGTTAAAGCTACCAAACCTTCAAAAGGAGCTTTGAAAAAAATAATTGACACAGAGATCAAGCTTGGCGTCGGTCTTGAGCTTATTGATATTGAAGGTGGCGTCATTTACCCGGATGAAATTGACTTTGTCTGCAAAGAATTAAATTTAAAAAATATAGATGAATTAATCTCATTCTTTGAAAAAGAAGATTTAAGAGTTTTTAAAAGGTATGAAACTTGGGCAGGGAAAACTGACGATCTTGCTCTAACAGTAAGAGAAGGAAGGGTTAAATCAAAAGAGTTGTTAAATAGATTGCCCATTTAAACCCCAAAAAAAATTTCCGCATTCTCCGTAGTCACCCTCGCCACCTCATCAAGCCCTACCTCCTTAATCTCCGCAATCTTCTTTGCAATCTCCACCACATAAGCCGGCTCATTCCTCTCTCCACGAAAAGCCTGCGGCGCTAAAAAAGGGCAATCTGTCTCAAGCATAATCCGTTCCAGCGGCGTATTTGCCACAACCTGACGTATTTCCTCCGCTTTCGGATAAGTAATAATCCCCGTAAAAGACAAAAAATACCCCATAGCCAAAACCTCATCTGCAAAATCCTGTGTTTCGGAAAAACAATGAATTACAGCATTCTTCGGTCTTTCCTTCCTCAAAACCTCCAACATATCACTCCCCGCCTCCCGCGTATGAACCACCACAGGTTTACTCAGCTCATTCGCAATCTTCATCTGCTCAATAAAAACTTTTTTCTGAACATCACTCTCCGCATTCTTATGGAAATAATCCAATCCCACCTCCCCTATTGCTACAACCTTCTTATACTTGGCGAAAAGATAAATTTCCTCCAATGTTTTAATATCGAAATTTTCTACATCGGAAGGATGCACTCCCACACTCGCCCAAACATTTTTGTGTTTTTCCGCTATTTCAAGAGATTTTTTACTTCTTTCCAAACTACAACCAATATTAATAATCTTCTCCACCCCTTTTTCAAAAGCAGTCTCAATCACCTGATCAAGATCATTTTTAAACTCCGGAAAATCCAGATGTGCATGGGTATCAATGAATTTCATGAAGTTTGCCTAGAAATTAAATTCTAAAAAAAGAAATGGTTTTGAATTCTATAAAGCAAAACTAAAAAAATTGAGAGATTTTAAGATTTCAATTAAAAGTCTTGCCTTGGCTAAAAAAAATTTGCCAAATCGTAAAATTACGCATAAAATATAGCATGTTGAAATTTAATTTATAATATAAAAATTATGGCAGACGATAATCAACAAATTCCTAACCCTCCCATGGGAGACGACAATACAGGTCAAGACAATACTCAAGCTGGGGATCAAGGAGATGGTGAAGATAAGCCGGTAGTGCCAATCGGAAATTTTGGTAAAGATGATAATTTTACCCCGAAGGTAAAGGTACCTGCGCATAATCTAAATTTTGATGAAACATATTTTTTACGACTACTTGCAGGTTCAATTTCTCTTACAAAAGAAGAAAAGAAAAGGATAATTCAAGCTATCCCTAAACTTTCTCAGTTTCAAATTGATGAATTAATCAAAATTCTGGAAGAAGAAAAAAGAAAATTCTCGGAATTAGATGTAAAACACAAGGAACAATTACAAAAATTAGAGCAAAAACACGCCCAAGAGTGGGATCAACTTGAAATGGACGAAGAACAAGAAGAAAAGGCTGGAGAAGATGAAGCTCAGGCTGACGATATTCGTAAGAGTCTTGGACTTTAGTCAGAAACGCTACGCTTAAGAAGTTTAGGCTTTAAAAAAAATAAAAAGAGTGGTTTGTACTACTCTTTTTTAAAATGTAGAGAGCAATAATTATTGCTCTCTATTTTCTACAATTTAATAATATAAATCCTTTAATCTGAAAAATCAGAGTTCAGACGTTATTCTTCCGTCTCCTTCTTCCACTGATCAAAATTCCTCCAATCATCCCAATTTTTCACCCATTTCATTTTTTTTCTCGCTTTAAATGCTTTTGCCTCTTGGGTTTCTTCCTTTGTTTCTTCATTTTCCGTTTGAGCTTTTTCTCATCGTTCTTCAGCAAGTCTCCATTGGGCAAATTCGAGGAATCTACGCATATCTTTGAGACTGTCTTGTTTTGTAAAAATCTTTTCTTTTGCGATTGTGTAAATTTCATCCATAGTTGTATTTTCTGCACGTGTGTAACCCATTGCTTCTAATTCACAGGCAATTTCTTCTTTTTCATCTTTGCGTTTCCAGAAAAGAATAAAGAAAAACGTAGTTCAAAAGATTAATGCAAGTAATAACCATAAGTAATTCCATTTCTTGTCCATTGGTAAAATTGGTGCGGCTGTGTGACAGTCCGAATCTTCTGTAATTTTGAATGGAACAGTTAGATCAGGACTACGGATCCCGTCAGGAGTAATCGCATACAGCGTCACAGTGTGATCACCTACCTCAAGAGCCTTTGGTGATTTGATTGCAAAATCACCAACATTACTATCAGCAATCAGAGAGGATGTCAGTACCAAACTTCTCCATGTGGCAATAACCTGACTTCCAAAATATGTTGTACCTCTAACTTCAGGTATTTTATCACAAATCACAACTTCAACTCCCTGGAAGAAATTATCAACAGTCAATTCTTCAACGCTTAAATATTGAGGATTCGGTGCTGCCAAATTTAGTGTTGCATCAATTTCTACAAGTAGTTTTTTGGTTTTACTACGCTTTCTACCATCATTATCATACAGCGTCGCTGAAACAAAATATTTACCATCCTCCAATTCAAAAACATCTTTAAAATCATCCATTTCAAATTTAGAGATGTCAACACCGGTAAATTTGTCTTTATTTAAATCAATTGAAAGTTTACCAACAAAAATGCTTGTTTCATCCGCACGAGTTAAGACATTTGCAACTGTTTCATGTTCTTCGTTTTCAAATGTAATTTTTACAATTGCGTCCGGAGGAGCAATTCCTTTTACTAAGGGATCTCAGGTCGATAAGAAAGTATTGTCTTTAATGTTTGTAATTGCAAAGTATTTTTTGTTGCTTTTAGGGTCAAGCGGATCAGTTCCGTAAACAAAAATTTCTTCCGCGTCCGTCAGTCCGTCTCCATCGGTATCTTCTTTGAGAGGATTTGTCTTATAGTCATACTCCAATTTATCTGACAAACCATCCCCGTCAAAATCGCGTGTTCCTAAATCATCTCTCAGTTCATTGAAATAGAGCATTTCCCAATTATCATCTATACCATTTTTATTTTCATCAGGAAATTTGCTATCAGGATCAAGGGGGTCTGTGCCAATTTGAACTTCACGTCCATCAGTTAAACCGTCTCCATCGGTATCGGGGTTAAATGGATCCGTACTCCATTGATATTCTGCACGATTACTCAAGCCGTCTTGGTCCGGATCTTGGTTCGCATCACTTGGATCATCCGGATTTAAACCATGTTCTTCTTCCCATTGATCAGGCATCCCGTCACCATCTCTGTCTCCCGGGAAAGATGTAGGATCGAGAGGGTCTGTACCTAACTGAACTTCACTACCATCGTTAAACCTGTCTCCATCGGTATCTTTATTATTAGGATCGGTTTCATGATTTTTTACTTCGTCCCCATCAGTTAATCCATCTCCGTCAGAGTCTTTTTTATTGGGGTCTGTATAGTATACTTTTACTTCTTCATAATCTGTTAAACCATCATTGTCCGTGTCCTGAATTAAAGGATTTGTTCCATAAACATACTCTTCATAATCTGTTAAACCATCATTGTCCGTGTCCCTGTTTTTATACCAATCAGCACTGTGTGGTAAGTCTTGATAGTATTGTTCTTCCCAGTCATCATCAATTCCGTTTCAGTCTTCATCATTTATATTTGCATTTCCGGGATCATTCGGATCAAGCGGATCTGTTCCATTACGAACTTCTTGTCCATCCAGTAAACCATCTCAATCTGTGTCCGGTTTTAAAGGATCGGTGTAATAAACTTTCACTTCTTCTCCGTCTTTGAGACCATCGTCGTCCGTGTCTGCATCATTTAAATCCGTGCCTTTTTCATATTCTTCACGATTCGTTAACCCATCACTATCCCAATCCTCGAAGGCATCAGCCGGATCATTTGGATTCATTCCATTGTTTTCTTCCCAAACATCCGGAATTCCGTCTTCATCTGTATCAACCACATTGTTGTTTGTTGGATCAAGAGGATCGGTACCTGATTCAACTTCTACTCAATCAGAGATCCCGTCTCCATCTGTATCAGTGTTACAAGGATCAGTGCCTAGTTCAATTTCAGTTCCATCATCCAGCCCATCGCCATCAGTATCAGCATTAAGGATATATGGACAACTTGTTAATTCTTGACCGTCCAAAAGACCGTCTTTGTCTGTATCAGGGTCAAGTGGGTTGCTACCGTAAGTATATTCGTCTAGATTTGTTAAACCATCTTCATCCGGATCAGAATCTGCATCTCCCGGATCAAGTGGATTAAAACCATATTCATTTTCCCAATAATCCGGCATTCCATCACCGTCGCTATCTCCGTCTGAAACATCATGTCAACCTTGATTTGTCGGAGGTCTTTCAATAATCTCTACACGACGCAAGGTTTCAGATGATTCGTTATTAAATACGTCGCGTACTTTCAGATAGATATTTTTCACTCCCAGCCCCTCAGTAACTGCTATAATTTTATTTGTATCTGCAGTAATCCAATTCTCTACGTTAGTTCCATAACTTCCATGGTTAGAATTAACATTTCCTGTAATATACATCTGCGTTACATCTTCTCACAGGGTGATAGTTAAAGGAATTACCGAACTATATGTATAACAAAGTGAATTAGTCGAATTTCAAGTACAAATTGATGGATCTACAACATAATCAAAGGTCGGAGGACTTTGTCTTAATTTGACAATTTTTGTTATGGAAGCACTTTCATTATGCGCAGGTCAGCGTATTTTAAAATTGATGTTTTTCAAACCGTCTCCAGAAGTTAAATCTATACTTGCGTTATCTGCATAAGGAATCCATGTATTGGTGTTTGATCATGTTACATCTCCGGAAATCATCATGTCATAATATTGATTATCTAAAACCAAGCCCACATCAATATCTAAAATCTGGTTTAATTGGTCAGAATAACAAGTTCCATTGTAATTAGTGCAGTTTAAAACAGTGACATCGCCTGATTCTACAGATGGGGCGATTTGCCAAAATCTGAATTCCTCGGATGCTTCTGAAGAGGCATTTCAATCTCCGTCATTTACATATGCACTAGCCGCATCTCTGACTTTTACCGTAATTGTTTTTTGCTTACTCAGCATATCTCCATCCACACTAGGATCTAAAGGTACTGTTACTGTAGAAGAAAAAGGTATCCATTGATTAACATTGCTTGAATATGTTGAACCTAGGTCTGTTGAAACATCTCCTGAAATATACATTTCCGCATAATCAGGATCTGTGGACAGCTCTATCTCTACATCATACTTAAGAGTGTGGCAGCTTGGATTAAAACGACCATAACAATTAAAATCTCCCGGATCCGGAAGTGTTATTGTGAGTGGATCGGGAGCAACTGTATCAACTCTTATTTCTGCTCCTGAATCCGGTGTTGTTGCAGGAATTTCTTCAGTATTACCCAAATTATCTGTCGCTCTGGTATAAAATGAATACATTCCATCATTAGAGGCGATAAATTCAATCGGAGATAAGAAAAAATGTCCATCCGGATGCAAAGTATCTGTATATTTTTGGTAAGCTCAACCTTCATAGGAATAGTAAAGCTCAACATAATCCAAATCAACAGCATTGCTTGTTGTATAAACTACATCGAAAGTTTGATTAGTTGTGTATTCAGGTAAGGCTAGTACATGAGATTCCGGTGCTTCGGTATCAATTTCATAAATTTCTTCATTAATGGAACTTTCTATATTGCCAGCCGCATCAGTAGCAAAAAAACAAAGTTTACCTTCATTCACTCATGATTCTATTTCAAATGGTCAGCTATAGTCATTGTAGACAACTGAGCTACCGGAACAGTTTTCTGTCACTCAGGCTGCATATTGAATTGTTGCATCAGATTCGGTTGTGAGTGTGATTAATTGGTTTGTTGCGTATCTGCCCCCAACCGGATTTGCGCTTGAAGTTGGTTTAATTGAGTCAAAAATAATGGAATCACTAATTTCCGCTGTAGTTTCGTTATTTTTATTATCTAAATAACGAACATAAACTTTTTTTTCACCTTGATCTGAATTTCAGCCATAATTTGCATCATTTAGATCCCAACCTGTTTTTGCACTATTATAAAACTCATAAACACTCCATGGACCGCTTGAAGAATTGCTGAATTGCATCCTTACCGCATCATCTGTAGTTAAAGTTAGATCAACAATATTAAAATTCGTATAAGCATCTCCATTATTAATTTCCACAGAACCATTTGGAGGAGTGGTGTCCGGAGGGCTTCCACTATCGGTAAAACACGCTACAGAAATACCATTACTTTCATCTCCATTTGCATTTAAGCTTGTTAATTTAAATGTATATTCAGTTCCGGCAATAAGGCTTTCAGCAATGGTCGTCTGAGCTCAACTTCATAAGGTCTGAATTAAAGCATCATCTTGGTAAAGGTTTTGAGTCACCAAAGTTCCACTTGAGGCGCTTCTATTCCAGTTTAAGGTTATACTGTCGGTAAATAAATTTGAACAAGTAAGATTAGTTGCATCTAAAGGCGGGCTAGTCGTGTGTGTTGTCAAAATCGTACTTTCTCTTCAGTTAAAATATGCGCTTAAGTTCAATGTATAATTTTCATCTCAGCAAGGCAATGCCAAAATCGTGTAACCTGTAGAAGTTCACGGAATTACGTTAAAAGAACTTGGAGAACCCGAAGAAGACAGTTGCCAAGTCAATTGATAACCGTCTACATAACAATTCGGTCAGCTTGTCGGTAAGCTACAATGTTTGCTTACATCCCAAGTTGTTTCAATTCTACAGTCGGGTATTGATGTCCACCTTGCTTTAAAATTACTCGGTGGTGCGACTTTTATCTCCGCATTAATATCAGTAAATCACTGAACACTTGCAGTTAAATATTCCCAAGCAATCGGTCAGGTTACATAACTAAAGATCATTGAAAATCATATCAAAAAAGCGATAATTTTTTTGTTTTTAAGCATGATGTTGTGATTTTTAGAGAAAAGTCTAAGCATTACTATTATTTTTTCTTCTTTTTAAGTAAAAGTACAATCGCCACGATAATTACTATAAGAGAAATTCCTGCAACTACTCCTTGCCATCCTAGTAAAAGAGCCATCAGAGGATTTCCAATAACAAATTTAATCGGATCTGATTTGATATCGTCTAAAGTCCCTTCATGTTCGTAAACAGCAGTATATTTACCGGAAGGTACTTCTTTGTTCCATGTAAAATTATAGGTACGTTCCTCCCCTTGTTTTAAGTAATCTTCTCCTTCTGGAAGAGCAATCTCATCTACTTGAAAATCAAAAGAGTTTAAAATTTTAATTGAACCGATCGGCTTGACCAGGACATTTCCTTTATTTTTTAAGACTAAGTTAAAATTACGGCTCATTAAGTCAAATTCAAAATTTACAACTTCAAGAGAACGGTTCAAAGTGAATTCAATTGTTTTTGTCAGAAGTTCTTTTATGTCAGAATAAGCCACTTTCAATTCAGCGGTAATTTTTTCGTTATAGAGTGGTTCTTCCCAAGTTCCTTCAAAAACCCGGCTACTTTGCGGTAGTAAGTGACCTTTTTTATAATTTACAGGGATATAGTCAAAAGATTGTTTTTGACCCTCAGAATTAATAACTTCTCCTACTTTTTGCAAAACTTCTCCTTTTGCATTTTTTAAAACAATACGACCATCGGGAACAAAATGTACATTACCGGTATTTTTAAGATCAACATTGAAAACCAATGCTTGATCATCATAAACCTTAGAGCTGTTTAAAGAAAAATCATTAATACTTGATTCTTCTACTCTATTACCGGTTACGTTAATTAAAAGCAGAGAAGCAACTCTAACTTGAATTTTGATACCTTCAACGGGATTCGGGTCATATGGTTCAAAAAGAAGAGCTGCATAGTGTCCTCCCGGTTCTGCATTTTCCGGTGCAGTAATTGCGTATTCAACTTCGTAAGTCGAAAATGGCGGTACAGTCACTTGGTCTTCAGAAAGTTCAATCCAGTTTGTTGCATCTTGCGGATTGGTTTTATCTCCGGGTTTCATTTGATCCGGAAAACCAGATTGATCCGCACCAATAAAAACCTCCAAAACCGGAACAGCTGTCACTTGTTCTTTTGTATTATTTACAACAGAAACTGTTCTTGTCACAGTTTCTCCCGGTGCAATGTTAATGTCATTTTTTAGTGGCCTAATCCCGATACTTTTACCTGCCGCGCTTACAGATACAATCGGTAAAATAATTAAAGCGAGGTAAGTAAGTAGAGTTTTTTGCACTAGTTTTTTAAATTTGTTTTTCATTTTTAGTTTGGATTAAATAATAAATAACCTTATCATCCCGAATTTTTACATATTTTTAAAGTATTTGTAAATAGACTAACAGTCTAAAATGTGGGATAAACAGAATAGACAACTCCTCCCGTGTATGTACCGGTAGGTTTGTAGTAACTGATATTCAAATCGTAATGTACGCTAATCAGGTCTCCATTTGTGCTAATGCCGCTGTTTTTACTAAAGAGGCTCGTTGAACCTGTAAAGATTGTTCCATCAGGCACTGTAGTTCCTGTACCTGATTCTAAGTTCAGTTCAATATTACCTATGCGAAAATAATCATCAGCTCATGAATGAGAAGTGATTTCCGCACCGGAACCTGACGTCAGTTTATCATTTGCAAGCTCTCCTGTTAGAAGATAAGAGGTGTTTGCATTTGTTTGAACTGTTAAGGTTGAAACCTGATCTAGGACAGCTCCGCTGTTTACAGCCGGGTCGGGTAAAAAGACTTTTGTACCAGCATCGAGAGCAACAACCAAGGATTCTTCAACCTTAGATTTGATCTCAATTGGTGTTCCAATTTCGATTAATTTAAAGCCCATTGCTATTATCAAGTCATTTTGATCATAAGTTCTGATCTGGACGAGATAAAAGCCATCTTCAGCAGGGTTAGTCAGAATAAAGCCAGACGATGTAACCACACTTCCTGTGGAAACACCTCCTGTCCCTATCGCTATTTCCAAGGTTGTCGCTGTTTCACCTGTTCAAAAAACAGGATTTAAACCTAGGTTTGTTCCTGTGCTATTGGTTACATCCAAATTAGAGAAATCCGCAGGAAACTCTATTTGAACTTTACCATTTTCAGGGATAATATCTTCGACTTCAAAAGCAAGAGCAACTGCTCATGAACCATTTGTCGTAGAATTATTGAGGTTGATCGATATATTTGCTATTGCAGCGGCAAAACTTTTCTTAAAAGTAAAAAAATGTGCGTTCAACAAAGTTAAAAGAAGGAAAAGTGCACTTGCAATAGCGATATTTTTTGTTTTTTGCGACATTTTATTTTTCTTGATCTTTTAATTTCACTTAATTTTAGCATAAAGGAAAGCAAAAAACAATACTTTTTTGTTTAAAAAAGAAGTGATTCACAGAATAATCTTCGCTAAAAAAACTCTCTAAAAAAGAGAGTTTAAAAGAAATAAATTAAGTTTTTTTTCAAGTAAAAATAATAAGTTAAGAGATTTGTCGAAACATTTTGGGATCCTCGTAAATATAAGTTAATTCTTTTGATTCTTATTAACAAAGAATTTTAAATTTGGAGACTATGGAAGTGTTACTGCAGTATAAGTAACTTTACCTTGGTAATTATCAGCAGGTACTGTATAGTCAACGTTTAGATAGTAAAAAATATCTTCTGTATCAGAATTTGTTGGAGTAGCAAGACCTGAACCTGCAATATCTGTTGCAACGTTTTCAAACTTTGTAACAGTGGTTATATTGGGGTCATTTAGTGCAAATCCAAAGTTGTTTTCAATTGTAGTTGCACCAGATGTAGATGAAATTGCAACATCGTTACCAGCACCAGTACCATCTAATTGAGCACCTGTGCTAACTTCCTGACCTTCTAATTGGATTTGAAGTTTATATCCGGCAAGGTTGTTAGTATTAACAGTCGTAGTTGTTTTGTCTGTGACAATACCACCACTCATGTTGCTACCATCATTAACATCTGGATCTACTTGAATAACGACAGAGCCGCTATCCACTTCTAACTGAAGAGAAGCGAGTACTTGAGCATTAATTTGGACTTCTCTTGTGTCATCTGTTTCCGCATCTGATCTAGGAGCAACTCCTACAACCAGAGCGAATACAAAAGCTAAAGCTGAGAGCTTAGCAATTGTTTGTTTGATTTGTGTTTTCATGGCGTAAAAATTTATTGTAAATATTATTTTCTAGAATAAGACATTGTTTCTTGAACAATTTAAATTTAAATTGTCACGAGGACCCCAAAACATCTCGATTAAAAAAAAGATTTTGGGAGATACGGTGGTTTTAAGGAACAAATTTAAAACATCAAAAACAAGCCGACTTAACTACTCGTTTTGTCTTGCAGAGGAAGCCGGCAAGGCAAAATTCAAATACAGCTAAATCAGCTTGTTAATAAATATCTTAAGTATCATTTTTTTACTAAACTGAGGATATTTTTAGTTCAAAAGTCCTGTAAAAATCATGATTTACATCTATTTTTCCTTTGATTTAAATTTTTGTAATTCATTTTTATTTTAACTCTTTTAAATATTTTTTTAATTATTTGTCAACAGAACTTTAAACACCTTTATAAAAACGTTTTTTAGTACTTTATGTTTTTTGTTCTTTTATTATTATACAGATTTTGAGCCCAAAGTCAATAGACAAAGATTACTTTATTATAAAAAAGTTATTTAGAAAGCTAAGTTTTCAATATCCCAACTTACTTGCCCGTCATATCACTGACTAATGGGGTTATAGTAATCTACTTCCATCCTAAAAGTAATTTCGTGTTCCTGGTTAACTTCAGGTCCTGAAGGTGAATAAACTGTCGCACCGGAACCAAAAGACATTGGCATTGATCAGTTCATCCAAGCAAAACCTTTGGTTCAATTCCAATCTTCAATTGTGTTTGTTCCGTCTGTTGGAAAAGCATCTACAATCGCTTTGAAATCAAAGCTCTCAGCATTATGCGTAATCTGCAGGGTGTTAGATTTCTCAACATAGGCTTGACCATTTGGATCAAGATCAAAAACATGTTCTTTATCTCCTATAATTTTTAGCACAAACTTCTCTTTTTCCCTAGCAGTAAAAGTTTGGGAAGCTAAAGCTCCGGAGAAATTTGCAGTAATTTGATAATCTCCGGCTCTATCACCCAATGTTAGATCCACCTGAGCATATCCAAGGGAGTCAGTGACTACTGTTGCATTGGAAAGAACTGCTCCTGTCCCTGTCCCTACGGGCTGTGAAGTAATGGAAAAATCAACAGCAACGTCTCCTGATCACGCGTAATTGCCGATTCCATCACTAATTCTAACAACAAGAGGATATTCAACAGCAGAAAGCATTTCGCCAAGCTGATTATCACCCGAGGTAATTTCTATTGTATTATAAACAGGTTCTGTTTCAGGATTGTCAATAACTGTCACACCTTCCTCTGTTGCAATAATCACATCTTCGCCATCACCGGCGGAACCATGTAAAATATCTGAGGTAATGCCATCATTAACGTCATGGCTTGATGACTGAGAGTCTTTAGTGGTATCCCAGACAATTATTTTCCCCCCATTTTCCGTTCAATCTGAAAATGTGATAATAAGCTTATTGTTTGAGTAAGTGGCATCCGTTGCGATATTGGTGGTTGAATCCGTGTTGCTGGAATCAATTGTCAAGACTGATCCTCCTGTAAGGTTTGTTTTATCTATCTTTTCTACGCCTGAATCTGTAGCTACATAAAGATAGTCCGAGTTCATCGTGATTGCATTCACATTTGCACTTAGATTCACAGTATCATCAGGTACGAACTCCCCAATTCCACCAAATATTGCAGCTCCTTCTTTATAAACACTTGTTCCGGCTGCGTAATATAAATCTCCGTTTGTATCAAAATCTGTTGCACTTACTGCTGCGGAGGTGTCAGTTGATTCCATGGCAAGGCGACCTGCGTTGTAGATTGACTGGATTTCACTACTGCTTAATTCCTGACTAAACACTTCAAGCTCATCAAGCTGACCATTCATATGCCAAGTCGAACCAGCAGCAGAAGTTCCGTCCGGACGAGCACCGATTGACAAATTTGCACCAGCGTCCAAGTTTTTTTGAATAGTATGAGAAGAATCCAACTTTCAATTCAGGTAAATCTTGAGGTTAGTGTTTGTATAATCATGCACTATCGCAACATGTGTCCATTCACTACTTGGCAAATCTTCATTTGAGATAGCAACTATTCCTTCATGTTCAACCCAGTAAATCTTGCTATTCGCATCTATATGCAAATCCCATCTTTCAGGATCACCGCTAACAAAACCACTCAAGATTGTAAGTTCCGTATCTTCCGGTTTTGTCCAAAAACTAAAGGTCGTAGTTCCTAAAGTAGATGTTCCAATATTTGTTGTTAAATAATCCCCTGTTCCATCAAAACTCGCCGCTTTTCCACTCGGTCAGTCAGCAGTAAATGCAGTATCGCCGTAAATTGTCGCACTATGTGCGTTTCCTGACATATCGAAGGCTGTTGTTCCGCTAGATGTTTCAAAATCCCATTCCGCTAAAACTCCTGTCATTCTGGCTTGTCCGGAATCTTCTGTTAAATAAGCTGTGTCAACTACATAAGCCTTTGAAGCAGTCGAGTCTTCAATATTTTCCGTCGCTACTGCTGCTTTTGGCGATTCATTAGCAAGGAATGAATAATCAAGATCATTTACATGTCCTGCTCGGAGAGAAGCTAGACCTGCTTGATATAAATCTGCGATATCTGCAGCGGAAAGGACTGATGATTTTACGAAAACTTCGTCAATTAAGCCAGTGAAAAAGTGATCTACAGAACCACTTGTAGAACCTGCTCCTATTCTCAATGGTTGATTACTATCAGGGTTAATTCCGGTAAAAGTTCCATTTTGGATAGGTGTGAAATCTGTAATCTCTTGTCCGTTCAAATAGAAATTAATTCCCGTTAAGTCATTCACTCCTAGATGTTGATATGTGGCAGTTACATGGTACCATTCGTCTATGTTCAACGAAAAATTTGTCGTTTTCTGAATATAACCATCAGGACCGGCTCACGCTGTATAGAAAGCCAGATTCAATTGTCCAGCAGAGTTTATTATTAAGCGGTAAGATGCATCTGTTCCTGTTGCATCATTATATTTACCGAGAATAAAAGCATTACCGGTTGGTATTTCATTCAATTTAAACCAACCTCCAAAGGAAATTTTTGACAAATCAAAGTTGTTTTCGTTTTGGATTTCCAAATAACTCCCTGTTCCATCAAAATTAGCTGCTTTTCCACTTGGACCAGCTTCCACAAAATTTACATTTCCGTAAGGGATTGCTGAGTTTCAATTCCCAGAAGCATCAGTAATTTTACCATCTGAAAGAGATTCCATCTCCCACATCCCAACCAAATCACCTTGACGCAAGGCTTCTTCGTCAGAGTAGAAAAATTCACCGGAATTTCTTTCTCCAAATACATCTGAAACATGAAGTGTTGTATATTTACTTTGTCCTACAATTTTCACAATTTGATCATTGGCAAAGTCAATTTTGATTACTCCGTTTTCCGTACCGGCATAAATTGACCCGTCTACTGCGGTAACAGCTTGAACAGCTGTGGAGATTGCATTTCCAGGTCCTTTTGCGAAGTGCATCCATAGGCTATTATCACTTGAATCAAGCAAACTCAAACCTGTATCCATGGCAATTAGTTTTAGCTCTGCAGGCATTTGCCCAGCTTCTTTGTACCAACTCGCTGTACCATTTTTCATCCATTCTCCTTCGTTGGCTGATACAAAATTTCCAAGAAGTTTCACTTCAGCATAATCTACAAAGACTTCATCGTTATCGGCAAAGTAAACTCCGGCATCCCCTACGGAGAGAGCTGTAATCGTATCGAGTGTTCCGATTGTGCTGCCTGAAAAAGTAGAAGCAGTATCAATCTCGTCAATTCTTGAGTCATTTTTTAAATTGATTTTGGAAACAACTCCCATATCGCTTCCTGATCCGCTTGCAACATAAAGTGAATTTCCTACAGCCGACACGGACTTAACTTCATTCGAATTTCCGTTTAGCTTTTGTTCATCATTAGAAAGTAAAGCGGCTTTTCCTGACTCATACATACGCTTAATCGTTGAAGCCTCTAGTGCCTCTCCTGTTATGAATGGTTCATCGATTAATCAATCAAAATAATTCACGGCGTATCCATAGCGTCCAATTGTAAAATTTGCTGTTGAATCAGCTACTCCTGAGATTGTTGTATTTGAAGTAATTTGGTGTTCTCCATTCACATAAATGTGTGTATAAGTACCATCGTAGACTCCGGTTACTTGATACCATGTGTCTGTTTGTAGTCCAAGACCTGAAGTAACGAGACTAACATACGTATTACAAAGAGTATCTTCACACGCTACAAACCTAACTTCAGTACCACTTTGTTGTAAATTGTAAGAATACTGTGTTGCGCTATTATTATATTTTGTGATGATCGCATGATCTCCTGCAAGACTATCTGTTTTAAACCAAGCACCAAGAGAAAATTCCCCTGTAAGACTTAATTCTGAATTATCTGCAATATCTAAATATTGAGTCGCACCATCAAAACTTGCCGCTTTTCCACGAACACCGTCATTTGTAAATGTTACTCCTCCATTGTTTGTAAGGTCATTTGTTTTGGCTGAGTTGTCGATAGCAATTTCTGTAACAGTGAGATTATCTAATAAAACGTTAGTTGACGTACTAGAATTTGTTATTCCAAAGTCATAACCATAATCAGTGTAAGTAAATTCGAAAGCTTTTGTTCCTGATGTTGTATAAATCTGTGATTGAGGAGTTCCTCCATTCCCTAAATCACCATAAATATGTACTCCTCCACTATTTACTGTTAAATCAAATGATACGCTATATTTATGACCTGCAACTAATCCTAAGTCCTGAGTAACTCCAAATGAACCATCTGCTCTATTACTAACAAGGCTTAATTGTCCACTACTATTTGCAGTATAATTACTTCCATCAGGTGTTCCTCTTTGAGTCCAGTTATCTGGGAGTGCGCCTGTCCAATCTGTAAAAGTTCCGTTTGAAGCTAATTCTCCGCCAGCTCCTAATCCGTCAAAAGTCCACATACCCCTTATATCACCAACCATTTCTTCGGTTACGTAATCTGAGGAGATGTATTTAACCGATCCGTTTGATTCATCTCCTTGGTTTTCCTGAATAATTGAAACTCCGTTATCCGTACCGATATAAAGGGTATTTCCACCAAACGGAGAAGCTCCTTCAGTTACATCGATTGAAGTAATTCCTTTTGTAGAAATTGCTGTATTCAAAATAACGTCCTCCTGAATACTTCCAAAATCCTGACCTAGATAGCGTACATCCCAATAATTGCTAATTTGATCCTCTGTGTGATTTTGAATTTCATAATTAGCCACAAAAGCAGAATTTTCTCCCCAACCATCACATTTATAATCAGAATAAAGAGTTCCCTCTGAGGTTAAATGTACATAATCTTCAGGTCGACAGTTTGCATTTGCCCAATAATCAACCACTGTACCCTCATCTTCATTAATCACACTCACACCACCATCAGTCGCTACTACCACGTAAGTTTTTCCATCAATAACAGCAGCATGCACATCATTAACATCATAATTTACAATTGAAGGAATGTTGTCAGTAGAAAGCCTTTGTGCTGAGTTATTGTCATCAGCATTTCTTTCATCAATTGGACCATACCAACCTGAGAAATTTGAAGATTGTTCATTTTTAAGAGATAACTCTTCAATTAAATCAATCATTACATATCCTCCATAGACCTCATTTCCACCGTCTTGTCTTGCTGAAATAAAAATCTTACCATCTTTTGCATAACCACCTGTTACTTGTTTTCCACTATCACCTGTAAAGTAAGGACCAAAATTTGTTCCTCTAAAACTCATCCACAATTCCTTACTTTCAGCATCATAAATATAAAGACGGGCACTTCCTACAATTACCGCAACCTCCGGAAATGCGCGAGTACATTTTTGCGCCCCGGAATCCTGGTATCCATTTGGACATCTAAGCTCTGAAGAACTTTCCGTATACCAGGATTTGGTTTGATCAAATCTCCATGCATTATCAATATTATCTTTGGCTGTATCATAAAGATAAATACTACCAATGCTGCCAGAGATTCCTGAAAGAATTTCCTCATGTTCGGAAACCAAATGATTTGTAGCAGTTGTGTCATTATATCCACGCTCAAGATTCAGCAACTTACCAGTGATCCCATCACTCGCTTTTGTATTATATTTAATCTGTTCATCACCGATCTGTACTACTCCGGAAGCTGGAAAATGCTCTACATTTTCGACAATCATTGCAGTTTGAGTCGTGTTTAAGTTTGTTATTAAATTAGTTCTCTGATCTTTTAGACTTGAGCTTGTCACTCCCGGTTGTCTTGTATCCCAGTAGAAAACATCATTTGTTTTGCCTTCACCTGAAGTTTCAGGGTTTAAATCAGCGAGAGGTTCTTCGTAAATAATCTCGCTTGAAGCGGCTGGTTTAAGAATTGGAGCATGCCCATTGGTTTGCCATGCGCTAAGTGAAGTTTTCGTCGCATCTGACTTCCTTCCTTCAGCTATATTTGCAACTAATCTGACTGTGTGCAAATCATCACTCAAACTTGTTGATAAAACTTGAATATCTTCCAGAGAATTTTCTTTACTCGTATCAACTAGGATGCTTTTTTCACTTGCCGTACCTTCATCAATGATAAATTGAGAAACTCCTCCCGTCTCCATTGATTGATTAAGCATTGCTGAGATATCTGTTCCTCGCAGTTTTGCAATTGCAGTTTGACCGGCTACTGAGGTGTTTTTTGAATATTTAGAGATACCTTGAGAATATGCTTTGGCAACTTCTTCTGCAGATAAAGCTCTGGAAAGAATAAAGACATCATCAAGTAAACCGTCATATGCAACTCCTGCCGCAGAGTTTCTATAACTTCCAATATCTACTGTCCCCGCACTATCTCCCAAATATGTAAATGGCTTTCCTGAAGCAACTTCTTCTCCATTCACAAACAATTTTGTTGCTGAAGCATCCATTGTTACAGTCACAAAATACCACTGATTTGTAGAAATTGTTCCGGAAGTAAGTGAAAACCAATCATTTTCCGTACATCCTCTTCGATCAAATCCTGCTGTTAATCGGTTATTATTCGTTTGTCCCAAGTCAAGAATAAAATCTCCACAATTTGCATTGTTTACGTCCTGAGAAATTACGTATTGGTCAGCTACTACATCGTTAGCTTTTAGCCATAAACCAAATGTCGCAGCTTCAGAGTTTTGGTTTAAAGGTGTTGCAATATAATCATCTGTTCCATCAAATCCGACTGCTTGGTTGTATTTTCCATTTGAGAATGACTGACCGCTGGAATTTGCGTCAGTCCAAGTTCCATCATTGCCACTACCTGAATAATCTCTAAAATTACCATCCATAGTCCAGTATCCGACCAAATCAGGGTCATTTGTACTCCATCCTTCGTTTGCTGAATCAGTTTCATCCAAAAATATCACATCCTGTGTAGAAGCGTATTGCAATACGTTTCTACTACGATCAACTGCATCACTGGAGTAAGAATACCCTACAAACACATCCGCATTATCCGCAGGAGCATTTGTCAATTCCACAGAAGCAACAATTTCTACAATTGTATTATCTGACCATTTCGTAGGCGCTGTTCCGTTTATTCCTCTTGTAATTCCGCTGAATGTTCCACCTGAATAATTAGAATAATAAGCTTTTTCACGCTTGAGTTGTCCGCTTGGGTTTCCTAAGTAGAAGAATCCTGAAGCTGGAATTTCATTTGAATCTAAAATATTGTCAATTGTAATTGAGTCATCAATTGCCGAAATTCCATCAGTTTGATTAATCCTTGCGTAAGTTCCGGCTTTTACATCGTACAAAGACTGTTCAAGTCCATTTACATAAGTCTTAACATCAGCTGTCGTCGCTGTAGTTCCAGATGCATTTACTAGTACACCTCTTTCTAAGTAGAAAGTAGCATTGCTTCAATCTGCAGCATTGATTGAAGATCCTGAAGCTGTAACTGCTTTGATTTGTTCAGTTTTTGAAGCAATCGATTTATAAGCATTAAACACTGTGCTTCCAGTTCCAGCCATTGTCCCTACGCTCACTCCTCCATCATCAAATGCTTTTGAGTAGATTGCGAGATCATAGATTTGACCGTCAAAATCATAGGTTTCTGAAATTTGATCACTTGAAAGTTGTCCTATGTAAAGAGTGTTATGCTCTGTCGGAACAATTAAAAACGATTTGTTTTCAGCGATTTTCAATCCATTCAGATATAGTGCAAATCCCATTTTAGAATCACCAACTTTCCACCATTTGGCTATAAGATGATGTGGAGTATTTGCAGCCCAATTAACTGCGTCTAAATCAGCCGAAATTATATTTGCACTGGTTGCTCCATCGTTATACTGAAGATAAATTTTATTATTGATACTTTTGTATACAGTCATACCGTTTTGGTTGGCATTATCTCTTGTATCAAAGAGGATATGGTAAGCGTTATCATTACCCGCCCAATCAGTCTCTACCCACATTTCCATTGTTCCTTCGTGCTTGCTTTCCGAAATATTACCTTTGTCAGGGAAGTAAACTGCATTTGGTAAAGCCTGATAATCTTGAATAATGACATCATCTATGTAACGTCCGTTAACTTCTAAGTCAGAAGTTGCAACGGATGAATTTGTGTTTTTTTCAATAAATTTAGGAGCAACTATGGTCCCCGAGCTACTTAAGTTTTTTACTCCGGTAGATTCAATCTTCACAGTATGCACATCACTATCAAGCCCTGTAGCGACTAAGAATCTTTGATCGTTTTCTTGAGTTGCGTTGTATGTATCAATTTCTGTCACTATTTCACGAGCAGTTCCTCCATCGACAATTACTCTTGCAATTCCATTATTTGGACCTGTATCAAGTCCTGCAACAATTTCTGTTGTCCCTGCAGGCGTTTCATAAGCAACATATGTTCCTTTTTGTGCATTGTAAATTTCTAAAACTTCAGAAACAGAAAGTGCGCGATTCCAAGCAGCTGCTTCATCAATTATTCCTGTCCATGTGTACTGTGTACTCCATGTGTTAGGTTCATTCAAACCAATATATAGATTCTTAGCATTTACTGATGATATTGAAGGAATTGGAGTGGCTCCAAAAAATAAACTTTCTTCCTCTCCATCAACATATAATTGTACTTTATCACTATTTGTAGCTCAATTCCCGTTATAAACCATCATAACGTGCTGCCATTGGTTCAATTTCATCACATTGTTTTCTGTGAAGGCATATTCATCTTCCCCAAAGGCAACAAAGAAAGATAAGTCACCCGAAGGACCTGCTTGAAGTCTAACAGAACCTAAATTGTTTGTTCCTTTCGAAATGATACCTTCCCAACTTGATCCATTATCTGTCTTCTTAATCCACGCTGAGTAAGTTATTTCTTTTTGATTTTCTAATTCTGTTAAGGCACCCACTTCTACATAATCATCACCTCCATCAAAACTTCCTGCTTTACCAAATAATCCATCTTCAAAAGTAACACCTCCATTTGCTGTCCCATTATTTCCATTTCCACTTGCATCGTTCCAGTTTCCATCAGCTTTCCAATATCCGACAAGTCCATCGGTATTTGTAATCCCACCTGCTTGTGCCAATGGATCACCATGGGTTTTTAGTGACCGACTCTGCGCTAATTCAGCAATTTCTGTAGCATCAAGAGCACGGTTGTAGATAACTACATCGTCAAGGCTCCCCTCCAAAAAATCGGTTGCACTTGATCTCGCAGCGACAAAAACATCTGCACTACTGGTGTTAATTGTTCCTGTAGAGACTTCTGAGGCAATTTCTATTCCATCCTTATAAATTTTTGTATAATTTCCATCAAATGTCCCCACCCAATGATGCCAGTTATTATCATTAAATGTTGCCGTTGCAGCGAGTTGATCACCGGTAGTCCCGACAAGTTGGAAATAAACCTTTCCATCACCTTGGTGGAATTGAAAACCATAAGATCTGTTAGTCGCATCATCTTTGGCAATCATAAACTGGCTACCTGTTTTTGTAGAATCTGTTTTATACCAACCTCCTACTGTAATTGCGGAAGTTATGTTTAAAGCAGCCGGATTTCCAAAATTAATATAATCATCTGATCCGTTAAACTCTCTCGATTTATCAAATTTACCGGTCACTGACAAGTTACTAGTTCCGTGGGTTGTACCATTGTTGACTCATTCTGAGTCTGAAATGGAAACACTCGAACCGCTTGTTGCTTCATCCAGTTTCCAGTAAGCCACTCTTCCTTCTGTTAGCGAATTGGCTTCATATCATTCTTTTTCTGAAATAGTCGCATAATCTCCTACGATTTTGGAATCAAGCTTCGCACTACCTGCCAATGTACCAATACGATCATTTGGTGTGTTTACCATTGGTGCATTGAAAAGCAATGTCGGTGATTCTGAAATTCAATTATTTGTCTCAACTTCAATCTTTTGAGTATGAGCCTGTCCAATGCTTGGGATTTTAGAAGTATATAGATCATTGATTTCAGAGTTTGTGATAGCATAATCAAATAATTGAGGCTCTGCGATTGTTCCGTTGAATTTATTGGTATTTCTATACAAATCAGAAACATCCTCAGAGGATAATGCTTTTTCATAAATTGCAACATCATCTAAAAGACCTTTATAATAATTTGAAATGCTGGAGGCTTCTCCCCTTTCTGCACCAATTGTCGTATAATTTGCTTCCCCCAGAACACCTGCGTCTGTTGTTCGAGTGCCAAGATTAACAGCTTCTCAATTTATATATAATTCTGCTGTGTTATCTGATTTTCAAACAAAAACAAAGTGAGTCCATGTGCCTTTAAATCCGGTTTCAGTCAAATTATAATAATACATTGTTGCAGGATCTGAATCAAAAGCACCATTGCGATCTTCCCAAATCCTCAAATGAATATTATCTGTAGATGGGTTTAAGCGTAAAAGTGCATTGTGCGTTTGTATTGGAGTTACGTTTCCTGCCGATGAATCAACTTTTGCCCAAAAACTATAAGTAAAATTATCGTCTTTTGAGATTCAATTTGCTAAAGAAAGATAATCATCCACTCCGTCAAAATTCCCTGCTTTCCCGAAAACTCCACTTGAAAAATCTGTTCCCCCTTGAGAAGTTCCATCATTTTCATTTCCCGATTTATCTTCAAAATTTCCATCCATATCCCAATATCCAACTAATCCTTCGTTCAGTGAAGTTGGTAATTTACCTCCTTTTGAACCAATTGTCATCATATCATTTGCCTCTGCCAAAGCCTGAGCTGTCCAAGTGACAGAAGTAGTCGTTTTTGCATTATTTACTGCAAGTTTCAGACCGTTGTTTGCATTCCATGTCGCCGCTAAGTGAATTGAATCATGAGCGGAGAATGTTTGGACCGCCGATTCAACTCTGGCTGTTGTCCAAGCAAGTTCTCCTGAGCCTGTCGAAGGATTCCAAATTTCAAACTTCCATTTATCGTCCGCTCCATCATAATAAAGCCTCTGTAGCCCACTATCATAAACATAATGTTTATCTGCACTTTCATCATAAGAAAAGTCAGGCTTTACCCACACAGAGAATGTTCCTTTTTCTGCTTTACCTTCTTTGCTTGTAGGTAAATTTCCTTGAATCTCAAATTCTGCATTTGAAAGACCTTTGGTCGCGCGATCATTGATTTTTATTCCGTTTGGAGTTAAGTGATAAGTTGTACCACTTCCGGTATTAGCACCTGTGTTTGGTGAATAATTTAGAGTTACATTTCCAGCGGAATAACTCGAGCTATCTACATAAACAGTCTCACCATTATTCTCCCCGCTGGTAAAAGTCAGGGCATAGCCTTGATAAGCATTTGAACCTGTTTGAGCCAAAGCTGATTCTCAGTCCATTAAAGTACTTGTAGTACAACCATCTGCTGTGCCAACAGTCGAAGTTAGCGCTAGCTCATTAGTAACTGAATAAGTCTCGATATAATCAAGTTCTAAGGATGTATTCTGAACTTCCAACTCGCCATTATTCGCAAATCCATTGTCTCCGGCAATTGCAAGGTAGATATATTCTCCGCCATTTGCGTTAAGTGCTGCCGGTGCAGAGGCAGTAAGCGTAAACCCGGCGTTCAAAGGATCAATATAATCTGTAGTTGTAACTTCCGTAGCTGTGCTATTGAATAACAAGTAAGGATCATTCCCTGTAGAAATTCCACGTTCAGCATCCCAAAGGTACCAATCTCCGGTCGCATCTGTTCTTTTGATCAGTACAAAAGCCGCCCCATTTGTAAAGCCCGCATCTATATCCAAGTCTGCGGCTGTTCCTGTGTATGATCCGACTTTTGAAACATCATTAACAGTTGCAAAAAGATAAGAGAGATATTGCTGAGAACTATTGTTTACAGAATTGTGATCTCCGATGGTAAAGGAGGCTCCTGTTGGCGTGGTTGAATTCCAATAACCGTTATAACTTTGTGCTGCTGCATTGCTATTGATCAAAATAGGAGCATCAGGACCAAGGTCTTTGTGATAAACTCCCCAATGGCTTGTAGAAGTCCTGCCTTTTACAATGATCATTTCCGGCGTAACACCTAGGTTATGCTGTACCGTGTTACCTGCGACACCGTTTCCTTCATACGCTACAACATCAAAAAATCCGGGAGCACGTTTGAAATTCCAAGAGTAGAAATCTGAGTTAGAAAATCCTGAAACTCCATGCCAACTATCATTAGAGTCAAATACACCATATTCAGCATTAGTCGCCTCTGCGGCACTTGAAGATGAGTCAAGATATTTCCCGTTATTTTGAGAAGTTAGTCTCGTTGCAAAACGCATTCCACTTGTCGAGCTTGCTCTATTTGTCGATATCCCCAAATCAACGGGAAAGCCTGTTTCAAATACCGGTTGCTGACCATTTGCAACAGCAACATCAAAAACCTCGCTGCTATTTAGCGGTGTCTTTTGTGGCGCGCGGACAGCACAGTAGACAAAATTATCTCCAGAACTGTTTGTAATCGGATCTGTATTTGTAAGCTCAAAACCATCTGCATTCACACTGATTTGAAGAGAAGCGTATTCAGCTACAGTAGTATTTGCTGTTAAAATAGAGTCATCTTGATCTGTAGAAATACCACGCATGGTATCAAAAATCACCCAGTTGTCTCCTCCTCTAGTCGTATTTTTCAATATAAGATACTGAGGTTCCCAGCCTAAGCTGACTTTGTTCCCTGAAGCTAATCCTGTACCGACATAACTGTCACACTGCATTTTCCCATCCGCACTTTGATCATGAGCGAAAAGGTAAGCTACATAAGAACTACCAATGGTGTTCATACTACGATAATCAGTAACTGTGAAATTTAAATTGGTCGGCTCAATGACGAAATTATTATCCCCAAAAACTTCAGAAGTATATGTTGAAAAGGAATTTACATTATTCAAATTCCCCATATTTGATGATGCTCATCTATGCCAAACATACCAATCACTCGAACTATCTGTTTTTTTAAGAATTACCATCCCCGGTTCTGCTCCCAAATCGTGATTGATTTGTCTTCCACTTGTTCCATCTCCCGTGTAACTCACAACATCAAAAAATTCCGGAGCTTCACGGAATGTCCAAGAGACAAAATTAATATTATTTTGATTACTACCAACACTCGATCCCAAGGAAAAACCATTAGAATTAAAAGATGTAAGGGACGTTGGTTCATTATCTTCATAGCCTGTATTATCAGAATAAAGCCTATTACCAACACCACGATCACTATCAAACAACATATTACTTCTAGCTTGTTCTCTATCCTTAATCCAAACCATTCCTCCTTCTCACTCAAGATCTATGTTATTCTCAATTGTTTGAGTCCCACCATTTCCCTCATATAAATAAGTCGAAAAGACATCTTCTACAGACTCTGATGTTTGCGTAACGGTATATGTAGAGTCTGATTGCTTCACATTGCTTTTTCCGGTTAGTTCAAGTTCAACCGTGTGTGCTTGATTTCTCAAACCTGAAGCTAACAATGTCTTTTGTTCACTTTGAATAGTCTCAGAATATGTATCAATATAGTTGATAATTTCAAAATCAGTACCTTTATCAATCGTTGCTTTTATAATTCCTCCTGCCGGGGAATATGTAAGACCTGCCCAAATTTCAGTAACCGCATCTGTAGTAAATTCTGCTTTTGCACCAACTTTATTTGTTTTTAAACTATTTCCAAATTCAAGCCAATCTTGAGAAGCAGTTGTGTTGTTTCCTAAAAATTGGTCGCCACTTGCATCAATTGCGGTAAGATTGCTTGAAGCTGCAATAGTTAACGTTCCTCCGGTTTGCGTTATCTCAATACCACGATTAATTCTACCCGGGGTATTTGTCTGAGAGTATTTTCCATTTTGGCTTCCATCTTCAAAATTCGGCGCAAAAGTACGCGCTCCACGATCGTATAGTTTTACATAAACCGTAGGGTCAAGATCAATTGGATAAACAAGGTCCGAAACATCAGCAACCAACCGAATATAAACTTTTCAGTCATCTTCAGCAGCCTGTAGGTCTAAAGAAGCTTCTTCCAAAAGCTCTTCTTTTTGTTTTTCAATTCTCTCAATTTCTTCAGCTTCTTCCAAAGCTTCAGCAAAATCTTCATATGTTTCTAAATCATTTCCATCAATTTCTGTAAGCTGTCATCCTGAACCTATGGAAGCATCTTTATCAATAGCAGAACTACCTGTTTCGGTAACAATTTCGCCTGTACCCGAAGCTGCGTCATTTTGAGCGTAATCTGACGAAGCAGATGGAGTAGATAAATCTTCTTCATTTTCTTCTGCAGTATCTGTAGCAACAAAGCCAGAATTTGAACTAGTTTCATCCAAGATTTCTGCCTCAGCAGAAATGAGGTTCATTGTTTCAGCATATACCGAAGGAATTCCAAAGACACTATTCCATAAAGCTGTAGTCTCTGCAGCAGGTTCCGCTGGCGGAGCCGGCTCAACCACTGGTTCCGGTGTGGGCTCTACTTCCTGCGCAGGAGCAGGAGCTTCTTCTACTACCGGTTCTTCAATTATTTCTTCAACAATCTCTTCTACCACTGATTCCTCAGTAATTTCTTCACTCACTGGCTCACTAGTTTCCTGTGCTTCAATTTCTTCAGCTTGTTCCAAAGCTTCAACAAAATCTTCGTATGTTTCTAAATCATTTCCATCAATTTCTGTTTCTTCTTCTGCTGCTCCTTCTTGTGTTTCAGTTGAGCCTTCTTCAACAATGCTGCTTCCGCTACTTGTTTCCGGATCTTCATTTTCCTCTACTACTGTTTCACCGGTTCCTGACTCTATATTTTCTTCACCAGTGCCATTTTCTCCTTCCTGTTCAATAATTTCGCTCCCCGTGCTATTTTGAGGTTCTTCAATAACAGTTTCTCCTGTTTCGGTAGCGACCTCACCTGAACCTGTTTCAATAACACTGCCTGAGCCTGTTTTATCTTCCTCTACCGTACTGCCTGTTTCTGTTTTTACTTCTTCTTGGCTTCATTCTCCTCCACCACTGCCTCCGCCACCACCGGAAGTCCAACCACCTTCAACTCCTTTAAAAGTCCCCTCTTCATTTTCTTCTACAATTTCTTCCTCATTTTCATCACTATCCGCAGTAATTTCCTCTTCTGTATCTGTATTTTTATCTTCGTCTTCAGAAATACAAACATCTGTAAAATCAATTTCTTCTTCCGGAACAAAAATTTGTTTCTCTTCAGTTGTTTCAGTCTCTTTTTCTGTTTGAGGATCAAGTAGCTTTGCGCCCGTTCCTAAGATTAAATCTCCGGTTGCTGTTTCTATTTCTTCTTCAGTCAATTCAATTTTTTCTTCTTTTGCAGGATAAACATCCTCTTTAGAAACAATTTCAAAATAAACATTATAACTTTCTTTACCCAGACGATCATACATAACAGGTGGAGGCGTGAACATAACCTCTTCACCTGTTTCATTCAAAAAGCTTAAGCCTTTCTCAGATTCTTCTACACTTAATCAGCTGAGCTCCAATTCATAATCAAAACTCCACTTATTTTCTCCTTGATAACCAGAAAGCAGGTTTGCACCTGTTTGGTTATAACCAAGAGGCTTTTTTAGAATTAAATTTTCTTTTATTCCTTGAGGTAAAGTCGTTAAAAGTAAATCAACATAAGGATAAATTTCTGTGTAAAGAGCTTTGTTATCCTCTGTTTTTGCTTCAACTTCATTTATATCAATTTGTGTAAATTTAACACTAGGAGCAGATTCTTCAGCACTTGCGCCTAAAGTAATTCCATCTGTACTTGATTGTGCAATTGAGGCGAGATAAGGGGTTTCCTCTGTTGCTAAATTACCTTCTTCGTCTTCTACCAAAATAGGAATAATGGCTTTCTTTTCACCGTCTTCTTCATGAAAAACAACAACCTCCTCAAGTTCCAAAAGTCAGTCAATTTCACTTCTTTCGCTTAGCTTAAGTTCCCCCAATCCTTCTTCTTTTAAATCCTCCAAAATTTCAATTTGTTCCTTTTTTTGCTTATCTTCCTCTGTTTTTGCTTTACCGTACCAAGTTTCTTCAATCTCTCATTCCAATTTTTCTTTTAATTCTTCAATTTTTTCATGTTTTTCTTCAGTGTAAGTTTTTGTTAGATCAGGGTTAGTGCGGGATAAAATCTCCAATTCCGAAGTTAGAATTCCGTTGTCAGCAGAAGCTTTTAGAGGAGTAAAAATTCAGAGAACAACATCCAGCTGGAGAAGCTGAAACATCATTACAACGAGAATTACCTTTGTCAGAGAGCTTTTCTTTGGATTTTTTTGCATAGCTAGTGAATATTTTTATAATTTTCACTTTATTTTAACAAATTGGATATAAAAAAACAAGGGAAATATAGAATAAAATATGCTAAATTAGTTGTGTCAATTTTTATAAAAAATCACTCAATGAAAATTCTCGGTATCGATCCAGGATTAGCAACAATTGGCTTTGGTTTAATTGAAAAAAAAGGCTACAACACTTATAAATGCCTTGATTATGGGATTATTTCGACGAAACCGACTCTTACACTTGCGGAAAGACTCACGCAAATTAGGAATGATTTCGATGAGCTCCTAAACTCTCTGAAGCCAAATCATATCGGAATAGAGGAAATTTTTTTCAGTCAAAATGTAAAAACGGGCATCCAAGTTGCACAAGCCAGAGGTGTGTTGCTTGAATTAATAAATGAAAAGCAAATTCCTTTTACTGAAATAAAGCCAAATGAAATCAAAAGTATGATTACAGGCTATGGACACGCCGAAAAACATCAAATACAAGATATGGTCAAGGATATTCTCAATCTTTCCGAAAGACCAAAACCGGACGACGCAGCGGATGGATTGGCAATCGCTTTAACGTGCGGATACTTGGAATAAAAGAAAATCATTCCAAGAAATTTCCCCTTTTGCTCGTATGCCGGGATGCAGGTTGAATGAGCTCTTATTTTTTCTTCTTTGCAGTTTTTTTCTCTTCTTTATTTTTAATCTGACCGTATTTAACTCCGCAATAAGGGCAGTTTTTCCATTTTTTTGAATACTCTTTTTTACAATTCAAGCAAGTTTGTCTTAATTTTTCCGCACAATTCGGACAAAATGAGTAGTCAGTCGAAAGGTCTATTTTACACTTCTGGCAAACTTCCCTCTCCTCTCCATTGTCAACTAAGGCTCGATATTCCAAATCTTCATAATATCTTTCTAACAGAGTGCGGGTCGGTCGAATGATAAGATAAATAATCAAACCAAAAACAGGCAAAACAATATTTAAGATAATAACAAAAATTTGAAAAAGAATATTGTTACTACGATTTATTGCATCACGCGTAATCCAGATAATCAAAGAAATCCATAAAGCAGCCGTATAAATAAGTACCACTTTTAAAATAAACGTAAGTTCGAAGTATTCTGATAAATCTTGTGAAATATTTAAAAAGTCGCTCATATTTTTTGATTAATATTAATTTTTAAAATTTATTTTGTGAGCTTCTGCTAGTGTGCAGAAGTTTTAAATCTAACTTGGGAGCGCATAATAAAGGTAAACAATGTAAGTATCAACACAATAGCACTGGTGATTTGAAAAACAGTAAATTCAGAAATTATCGTTAAGCGGTCTCCAATAAAAAAATTAAGCACAATGCTAAAAATTGCAAACAAAGCAATTCCCGTCAATGCAATGAATCCTTCTTTGCGTCTTCTTTTTGCCAAAATTGAAAGTATAAAAAAAGTAACAAAAGTGAAAGCTGCACCGTAAAATTGAGTAGGATGAACAGGATCTGTAAAACGAACTTCCGGATTATCAAAGGTCACTCCCCATGGCAATTCAGTCGGATTACCATAATAATCACCACTAAAGAAAAAACCAATATATGAAATTGCTATCCCAAGCATAGAAGCCAGAACAATAATATCCAACCATTTCCAAAAAGAAGTCTGCTTCCTCTTTGCCCAAAAAAACAAAACTACCATAAAGCCAATAACTCCTCCCCAAAAGGAAAAATTGCCATCCTGAATTTTAAGAATTCCCGGTAAATCATTGTTATATTTGTACCAATTCTCAATAACAAAAAAGAGCCTCGCAGAAAGAATCGTAACAAGCAAAAATGAAATCAAATGATCCGAAATAAAATCAAGGTTCATTTTTCTTTTAACTGCGTGACTAATCATGACAAAAGATGTTGCCAAAAAGGCAAAAGCCAAAAAGACCCCCAGAGTTTTAAAAGTAATCGGACCAATTTGAAACAAAATGGGATACATATAGCCAAGCTTAAGTTTAAAGTAAAAAATTAAAGCAAATCGAAACGCTGTCTTTTCAATTTTAGCTTTTAGATCCTTTTAACCTCGCAAAGTATAGCAATTCCTTAAAAATAGTAAAAGAGATAATTCTTAGATATAATTATTACGATTGAGACTTTTTAGCAAAAATTGAAATTTAAAAAAATAAAGAAAATAGATATTCAAAATTTTTTTTATGAAAAATACTCTAATCGCACAAATCTTTTACGAAATCGCAGATTATTTGGAATTTGACAGTGTGCCTTTCAAGCCTCAAGCATACCGTCGTGCCGCGCTTAAAATTGAGAATTTTGACTTTAATATCTGCGAGCTCAAAGATTTAAAAGAACTTAAAAAAATTCCCGGCATCGGAGAAGCCATTGCGCACAAGATCATTGAAATATGCGAAACAGGAAAATTAGAATATTTAAAAAAATTAAAAAAAGAGATTGATGTGGACTTAGCAGCTTTGCAAGAAATTGAAGGGCTTGGTCCGAGAAAAATTAAAAAAATTGCGACAACACTAAATGTTAAAAATGTCACTGACTTAAAAAAAGTTGCTGCAAAAGGTCTGATTAAAGAGTTAGAAGGATTTGGAGAAATTTCTGAAAAAAACATTTTGAAAAACATTGATTTAATAGAAAATCGAACCCATCGCTTTACTTACGGCGAAATTTCAAGTTATGTAAATGCTTTTCTGGAAAAAATTCGCGAAATACCGGAAGTGAAAAAAGCGGAAATCGCCGGATCATATCGTAGGCACAAAGAAACTATTGGAGATTTAGACATCTTGGTAATTACGAAATCTGCCAGCAAGGTTCGTGAAAGTGTTGGAGAAATGACTGAAATTGTCAATATCGTGGCAAATGGACCGACTAAAATGTCTTTTGATTTGGCAAATGGATTGCGCACTGATTTACGCTTTTTGAAAGAAGCAGAATTTGGAAGTGCCTTGATGTACTTCACAGGTAATAAGGAATTTAATATTAAGATGCGCTCTTTGTCTATTCGTAATGGATGGAAATTAAGTGAATATGGTCTTTTTGATGAAGATAAAAATATTGCTAGCAAAACAGAAGAAGATATTTTTAAAAAATTAAAATTAAATTATATTCCTCCGGAGTGCCGCACTGATAATGGAGAAATAGAAATTGCAAAAGAGCAAAGTTTTGAATTCATTTTACCGGAGAAATTACCTCTAGGAGATGTTCATATGCATACCAAGTATTCCGATGGTGAAAATACAATGGAAGAAATAATTCAAAAAGCACTGGAGCTTGGTTATAAATACATTGCCTTCAGTGATCATTCCGGTAGTTTGGCGGTAGCAAATCCTCTTGACGCTGAGACATTTCCAAAATATTTTCAAGCGATTGAAAGGCTAAATAAAAAATATCCTAAAATTAAGATTCTAAAAAGTGCAGAGGTTAATATTTTGGTAGATGGAAGTTTGGATTTAGAAGAAAAATGGCTCAAAAAGCTTGATTTGGTGATTGGTTCAATTCACACAGGTATGCAAAGTTTTGATGATATTGAAAAAAATACAGAGCGCTATCTTAATGCTTTGGATAATCCATATTTGAATCTCATCGGTCATCCGACTACGAGGAGATTTAATCAAAAAGAAGAACTGGATGTGGATTGGCAAAAGGTTTTTGAAAAGGCAAAGGAAAAGCAGGTTGCACTTGAATTAAATTCAACTCCGGATAGGTTGGATTTACCTGTAAATTTATTGCGTTTGGCGAAAAAAATCGGAAATAAAATTGTGATTAACACCGATTCTCACACAATTGGTTCGATGCCAAATATTTGGCTGGGAGTTTATCAAGCCCGTCGGGCGTTTTTGGAGGAGAGTGATGTTTTGAATTATTTGGAGATTGAGGATTTTTTGGAATGGTTTAGGAAAGTTTAAAGTGTAAAGTAAAAAGTTGAAAGTTAGAAAAGTCCCCCTTGAGGGGGTTGGGGGGTGTTTTTCGTCATTTCTACTTATCTAAGAAATCTACCCCCAAGCTGTCATTCCCGCGAAGGCGGGAATCTATCGGAGGAAATAATCTCACAAACAAAAATACCCGCTTTTTGTAACGGGTATTTTGTGGATGGTCATGACTATTCGGTCCAGATCTCAGCAAGAACGTCTTTGCCGATCAAATTTGATCTACTAAATCATGTTTTCTAAGAAACCTATGTTAACTTTTCTTTTCTAATAGATTTTTCATCCTCTGAGTAAAATCTTTAGACTCACTTTGAGTATTTTTTATTTGCCTAACTAAAAAAACTAAAGAGCTTCTAATTATTTCAGCTTTTTCTAAACAATCATCATCTTCTTCTTTATGTAAGCCATTACTTAAGACTCCATAAATAATACTTAAAGGATTTTGATCATCAGGCATTAAAACTTTTGGAATTAAATCTTTAACAAGTTTTATCTTATCTGCAGCAACATGCTCTTTTTTAGTTTTTTCCAAAGCTTCCATATATTTCTCTTTCTCTTCATCTTCCATTAAATTGGGAATCATCGACAATAAATCATCAATAATGTTTTCAATAATTCTTCTAAAATATGCAAAGGCAGCAATCCCATACCCTTGGGATTCAGAAATTAAACCTTTTTTGTAATAATCAATGTCTTTTCCTAGGGTTTTCTTTAGGTTTTTATCTACAGAAGGTTCTCTGGGAGGGTCTTGAAATACTTTTTGAAGAAAGTATTTCTCCTCTTCATTCTCTTTACCTTCATTAATTAATTTTTTAATAAACCTGATATAAAAAACATGTTGAGATTCTCCACAAGCAGCACATCCATATTTTACTCGTAAAATTAGATTTAGATTTGCTTTTATTGTTTCAGGATAAACAACCTCTCCCAACTCATCATATTGATTTAACATTTTAAAAGTTTGCTCTGAATCACACTGTTTACAATACATGTTTATTGGGGGCTTTGGTAAATATTTAATCTTTTCTTCAGGATACGCTTCAGCAAGATTTACTTTCTTGAATAAGGAATACTCCTCTAAAAAATTCTTATCTGGCATTTCTTGTTATTTAAATTATAAAATAGATTCCCGCCTACGCAGGAATGACAGGCTAACGCCTGTTTAATTTTCCTAAAAAAGGAAATTTACGGAGGTTTAAGGATTAATGACAATTTAACTAGGAATAAAAACGGTTAAAATTCTGAAAAAAAAGGGCTTAATAATTCATATAACTAAAGAAGACCATATGGTCTTCTTTAGTTATGCACTATGTTCTATTTTTTCTCTTCCCCATCCTTCTTCTCTTCCTCCTCCACAACCTCACCTTCCTCAGCTTCTGCCTTCTTCTCGTCCCCTTCTCCATTCATATCCTTCACCTTCACACCATCATCTTCCTCACCGCCTTGACCGGCTTGGTAAATCGCAGCGCCGACTGCTTGAAGTTTTTCCATTAATTCATTGTACATTTTTTCCATGGCATCTTTATCTGTTTTTTCTTCTGCGAGGAGTTTTTTTGCTTCTTCGATTTTTTCTTCCGCGGGTTTTTTCAAATCATCTCCGACTTTATCTCCGGCGTCTTTGAGAGTTTTTTCCGCTTGGAAGACTGCAGTATCAAGTTTGTTTTTTACTTCAATTTCTTCCTTTTTCGCTTTGTCAGCTTCTGCGTTCATTTCTGCATCTTTGCGCATTTTTTCAATCTCTTCATCACTTATTCCACTAGAACCTTGAATTGTAATTTTTTGTTCTTTATTTGTTCCCTTATCTTTTGCTGTTACATTTAAGATACCGTTTGCGTCGATATCAAAAGTCACTTCTACCTGAGGTACTCCGCGTGGAGCTGGTGGGATTCCGTCTAAGATAAAGCGTCCTAAAGATTTATTATCAGCGGCCATTTCACGTTCTCCCTGTACAACGTGAACTTCAACCGAAGGTTGATTGTCAGCTGCTGTTGAGAAAATTTGGCTTTTTGAGGTTGGGATTGTTGTGTTTCGTTCAATTAGCTTTGTCGCAACTCCTCCCATTGTTTCGATCCCGAGTGATAAGGGAGTTACATCCAAAAGCAAGACATCTTTAACATCTCCTTGTAATACACCACCCTGAATTGCAGCTCCCATCGCCACAACCTCATCAGGATTTACACCTTTACTTGGTTCTTTACCAAAAATCTCCTTTACTTTCGCCTGTACTGCCGGCATACGAGTCATTCCGCCGACCAAAATCACTTGATTAATATCAGAAGCTTTTAATTTTGCGTCTTTCAGGGCTTTTTCACATGGTTCTTTTGTGCGATTAATCAAATCAGCCATCAAAGTTTCAAGCTTCGAGCGAGACATTTTTAAGTTTAAGTGCTTTGGACCGGAAGCATCAGCTGTGATAAAAGGGAGATTTATGTCTGTTTCCGTTGCAGAACTTAATTCAATCTTTGCTTTTTCAGCTGCCTCTTTTAGTCTTTGGAGAGCCATCTGGTCTTTACTCAAGTCAACACCTTGATCTTTTTTAAATTCATCTACTAAGTGATTGATTAAAACTTGATCAAAATCATCACCGCCAAGGTGTGTGTCACCATTGGTAGAGACTACTTCAAAGACGCCGTCACCCAAATCTAAGATAGAAACATCGAATGTTCCTCCTCCAAGATCAAAGACCGCGACTTTTTCATCTTTACCTTTTTTATCGATCCCATAAGCAAGCGCTGCGGCTGTTGGTTCATTGATAATTCTTTCCACTTCAAAGCCGGCAATTTTACCTGCGTCTTTGGTTGCTTGTCTTTGAGAATCATTAAAATAAGCCGGTACTGTGATGACTGCTTTAGTCACTTTATCTCCGAGAAAAGCTTCCGCGTCAGCTTTTAGTTTTTGTAAAACCATTGCGGCAATTTCTGCAGGACGATGATCTTTGTCTCCCATTGTAATCAAAACTTCTCCACTTTTTCCCGCTTTTGTTTTAAAAGGCATCATTGCTGCTTCTTCTTTAACTTCGTCAAGTTTATGACCAATAAAACGCTTTGCGGAAAAAACCGTGTTTTCCGGGTTTGTGACTGCTTGTCTTTTGGCAGTAACACCGGCAAGTTTTTCTCCATCTTTTATGGCAACGACAGACGGTGTTGTACGCATTCCTTCTGCGTTGGTTATGACAGTGGCTTCGCCACCTTCCATGACTGCCATACATGAGTTTGTTGTTCCTAAGTCAATTCCGATAATTTTTGACATGTTTATTTCAAATTAAAATATAATATTTTTACTTAATTTATAGCGTCATTTCGAGTGAATCCCGGCTTAGTGTGAGGGATGGAGGAATCTTAAGATCTCTCGACTTCGCTCGAGATGACGAAAGCCAAATTAGCACTCCCTATTTTAGAGTGCTAATAAGTATATGTCAAGACTTGATTTATTGTGAAAAACAGAAAGCACTTGACGCAACAGGTTTTAACTGCTTTAATTATAAACAGATCTTTAACAACACCGAGTAACTACGAGGGCTCTGCTCTTGGTAAAGTTAGATCACTTTTGATTTTATCATTCTGATTTCCACCTTTGTGGATAAATGACCGGAAAGTTAGTAGATCGCTTTCAATTTTAACTCAAGCAGCCCCGCTACGCGGGGGAGGGCAGATTCTCGTTGTTACAGCTATTTTAAAATTTCTTCCAAATTTGAAAATAATATTTTTGTTTCTAAATTTGGAAGAAATTAACCTAGAAACACACAAAGGAGGAAACCATGGACACAAAGACAAAAGTAATAACAAGAAGAACCGGAGGGGTTTTGCTCTTACTTATCTCTGGGATATTTTTTGGGGTCGCGTTGACCCAGTTTAGTTTTTTACTCCTTTAGAGAAGAGCTGTAACCAAAGTAAGCTTGAAAAAGGGCTGAGCGGACATAACATCCTTCAGCCCTTTTCGACGTGAAAATTTTTACAATTTTTAATTACGCAAACGTGCCCACTCGATCTTCAAAATCGACATTACATAAGCATCATGACGCCTTCCTTTAATTTCATATTTACTACGTAAAAGACCCTCTTCTACAAAACCGACTCTTTTATAGGCTTGTCTAAGTTTCAAATTATTTTCTATCACCTCCACTTGCAGTCTCAGTAGACCCAAATCAGCAAAAACATACTCCAGAAGCATGTTGAGAACTTTTTTAAAAACTTTCGGATCATTACAGATTTCTCCATCATCAAAAGTCACAATCAACTCAGACGAATTGTGCTCCTGGCTAATTTTTTGAATAATAATAGTACCTATTTTTGTCCCCGGAGAACAATCACACTCAACCATCCAAATACGATGATACTCATCAACTTTAGTCAACTTTTTCGTAAGAGCACTGACCAAAAAATCCGAAACCAAAAAACCTTGAGAACTACTGGCAACAAGTTCAACCAAGCGCTTTTGATCCTTTGCTTCATAAGGAAGCATTTTGAGTTTTCCTCCTTTGTATTTCATAAAATTATAAATTAAATCTTTATTTCTGTTGTTGTTCCTTCCCTTTTAAAGCAAATTAGCTGGGACACTCCTTACTTAAAGCAAACAAAATCCTCGTGGCTGATTAAAGCACTTTTTCCTCTCTCGAGATCCCCTCGAAGGAGAAAAGTTTAAAGCCTAAAACCTAACCCCTAACTCCCATTTCCCACCGAAACCTTGGCAGGACGGATGACCTTACCCTTCATGGTATACCCTTTTTCTAATTCTTGAACAATTATACCACTTTCACCCTCACAATGCAACATAGCTTCATGTAAGTTCGGATCACATTTTTCTCCTACGGATTTGATTTCTTCGACACCTTGTTTTTCCAAAATCCCTTTAAACTGTTTGTAAATTTGTGAGATACCATCAAACCATTCTTTTGATTCATCTTTAGGTTTGTGCTGCATTGCTCTTTCGAAATTATCCACAATCGGTAAGATTTCCAAGACAAGATTTGTATTTGCAAAGGAAATTAATTTTTTTTGCTCTTCCTCTGTCCTACGCTTAAAATTCTGTAAGTCAGCCACCGCTCTTTTACAAGTATCTTTTAATTCCTCAACCTGAGCTTCTGCTGCGGTTACTTTTTTTTCCAATTCAAGTACAGCTTTGTTTTTTTTGGAATGATTTTTTTTTGCAGTTTTTACTTTTGAAAACAAAGAGGTTTTCTTTTCCGCCTGTTTTTTATCTTTCTTCGTCATAAATATTTTAATTAATAATCTGGCTATTTTAACAGAATCCTCAATAAATCTTAAGATCTTAGCCGTTTGTTTGAATGAAAGTCTTTGATTACTTCGCCATGCTGCCTTCCCCTTCTGCAAGTTGAGCGGCTTGATCTTCTACTGCTAATTTTTCAACAATGTCAGCCAGATTGCCTTCCATAATTCCATTGATGTTATTCCAGCTCTGTTGAATACGATGGTCAGTCACTCGGTCTTGGGGGAAATTGTATGTGCGAATTTTTTCGCTTCGATCTCCTGTGCCGACTTGTGCTAAACGCTTTGCTCCAATTTCTTTTTGCCTTTTCTCCTCTTCAAACGCATAGAGTTTTGCACGCAAGACATTCATTGCTTTGGCGCGATTCTTGATTTGGCTTCTCTCGTCCTGGCAAGTCACTACGACACCACTTGGTTTATGCGTGATACGTACCGCAGAATCTGTCGTATTAACATGCTGTCCACCAGCTCCTTGGGCTCGATAGGTGTCTATTTCGAGGTCTTCCTGACGAATTTCTATGTCAATATCATCATCTACTTGAGGCAACACAGCAACTGTAACTGTGGAAGTATGAATCCTGCCTTGGCTTTCTGTCACAGGGATGCGCTGTACTCGATGTACGCCGCTTTCGTATTTAAATTTTGAATAAGCACCCAAACCTTTAATTTCAAAAGAAATTTCCTTGATTCCGCCTGATTCTGCATCGTGTTTTGAAATTAAAGCTGTTTTAAAGCCAATCGACTCGGCAAAACGCATATACGCTCTGCCCAACTCGCCGCCAAACAAAGCAGCCTCATCCCCACCCGCACCAGCTCTGATCTCGATAATAATATCTTTATCGTCATTTGGGTCTTTTGGAATCAAGGCAACGGTTAATTCTTCTTCCAGTCTTGTTTTGTCAGCTTTCGCCAGTTCTAATTCCTCTTTTGCCAGATCTTTCATTTCCGGGTCAGAAATCATTTCTTCTGCTTCTTCAATCCGCTGTTCTGCATTTTGGAGGTTTTTGTAAATATCAACGATAGGGTTTATTTCTGCCAATCGCTGGTTCATCTTTTTGTATTTTTTGATATCTTTAAGTACATCAGGATCCATCAATTTTTCGTTGATCTGGCTAATTTCCTGTTCTAGTTTTTGCAGTTTTTGATCCATATTTTCATAAAAACATCAGTCTTTTTGACTATAACAAAACCTTCGTTTAATTCAAGATATTTTTGAAAAGAGTTAAGAAATAAGCAGCTTTTGGATTAACTTAGAAGCAAAAAATCTTTTTAACATTTTTGAAACTTTGTCAATCGTTTTTTCTTGTTTAAAAGGTCGAATTCTTTGTAAAATTCAGGAGAAAGGGTTTGCAATTGGCAAAAATCAAAAAACAGAAACAAAATAAAAATGCAGAAGTTAAGCAGTATTCAAAATTTGTATTCAAATGCTTCTTTTTTAAAAGAAAGTTTTTTGTTTGCAAAAGTTGCGGAAAATGTCTTTCTTTTTGCGAAAGCAGCTTGCGAAAGATCTGGCGAAACAGAAGAACTAAAACAGTGTATTGAAGGAAAGCTGAGAGAGATAGAAACTTTTGTTAGAGAAAAAATTGCAAATGTGCTTTTAAAGGAATTAGGTCTTTTCGAGACAGATTTTAAGAATCATTTAAGTGAAAAAAGCGAAAAGGATTTTTTAGACGAAGCTATTTTACAAAAGATCAACTCCATCAGATTTATGTTTGGGGAAGAGATAGGAGAAAAAGAAATAAGCGATTTTACAAGAAAATTTGATTTTACCACCTCTGTTCCTGAGTCAAGATCTTCGAGTGTCACCCAACTCAGAAATTTTTTCATAACAACTCTCAGAGATATTTTTGAGAATAAAGAATGCAATAATGGTTTTATACATCAGCTTAATAACAATTTGTCTCCAATTTTTACAAAAAGTGGAAAACTCTTTAATTTAAAGCCTATAAAAACATTGGGCAACTTGACCGCAGTAATAGAAAATGCTTCTGAGCTAATTTTATCAGGTAAAATAAAAATAGAAAACCTACCTCCAATTAATGGAGATCCTACAGATATTTTAAGATATGGTTCCTTGGTGAAAGTCCTTAATTTAATAGCAAAACTCAAAAAAGAACCTCAAAATAAAGAAGCTTTAACTTCTCTAGAAAAATCACTAATAGAAATAAACTGCTACAGCGATTGCACTGAACAAGAGTTAAAAGCTCTGGAAGATGCAGAAGAACTTATCATCCAGACAAAAAGCGAACAAATGCCAGAAACAGGTGAAACTCCTGAATTTTTAAGGATCAACCTGCAGGCGAAATTAATTGATTTACACAATTTTGTAGAGAGAGAAATAAAATTGAAAATTGAAGAATTTATAAAAGAAATTGAAGACATTACAAAAAAAGCAGATTGCAAGAAAAAAATTGTCAACAAAGCAGTCCAAAAAATAAACTCTGAAATGCAAAGAATTCAAGGACTTTTAGCAATTAAAATCCCTCTTTCTATCCCTCCGAACAAGGAAAATCCCTTGGAAAGAAAGCAATTTTTTCTAGAGAATGCTATTGATCCTTGTGTCACGATTACACACCTTATTAATAATAATTTTTCTACCTTATTTGGAGTTTTAGCAAGCATTGCCCCAAAAGGTGTTCAGGAATTACAAGCATCATATAATGCAGGTTTCGGACTAAAAATAAATCAAATTCGTAAATTTGCAGCAGCATATTCCGACCATGAGCAAAAATTATTAGCAGGAGAGGGAAAGATTACAGAAGGACCTTTTGTAAGTGAAATTTTTACCGGATACAACTCCGAAGCAGAAGTCAGAAAAATCAACCAACTTATTCAGTTTCTTTCTAAAAAAGATGAGACGCTAAACGCGATCCCGACAGAGAAGCTGATCTCTATGATGCAAACGCTACAAAGAGAGCTAGATTTTGAACGCAGGAAAAAATTTAAAGATTCCACTCAGAAAGAAACACAAGAAACGATTGAACAAATTGAAGCAATTCTAGAAGGCAGAGAAATTATAGAAGCTTACAACAGCATCAGTGAAATAAACTTTACAGCAGAAAACCTTTTAGAGAACTTAAACGATACTCAAATTGAAGCTATAAACTACTTAACTCAAGACTACGAAAAAGCAAAAGCAAATCTTTCTGAAGAAGAGAAAGATGATCTGGTAGAAAAGATGGAGGCTTTAAAAAAAGCTATCGAAGGATTAGACGAGAAGGAACTCAAAGAAGCAAAAGAAAAAGAGCCTTTCCTTTTACTTTTAAATTTAAATGAAGCTGCTTAGCTAGCTTTATCCAGTTCTGCGTCTTTCAAAAACTTTTTTAAATTTTTTCTATTTATTTGGGTGGATTTTCAGAACATTTTTCAAATTTTTTGAGGCGATCAAAGTTTTCTAGAGGGTCCCTTTTCTGGTGTTTCTCGGGAGAAGATTTCCAGCATGGATAAAAAATTAATTTCAAATTCACGAAATTATACAATAAAAAATCAATAAAGTCAAACAAAGAGGTAAATTTTGTCGAACTAAAACCTAGGCAAAAACAATTGTACGATTTTTGTAGACAATAATTTTGTTTCTTACATGTTTTTTAATCGCAAAGGCAAAAACCTCTTTTTCCGACTCACGTCCCATTGTTTTTAGATTTTCCACCTTGTGAGCATGATGAATCCTACGCGTGGTTTGTTCTATGATGGGACCTTGGTCAAGCTCCGGAGTTACATAGTGAGAAGTCGCTCCAATCAGCTTCACTCCCCTCTCATAAGCCTCATCATAAGGTCTGGCTCCTACAAAGGAAGGTAAAAAAGAATGATGTACATTGATTATTTTTTGACCGGTTTTTCGAATAAATTCCGCAGAAAGTACCTTCATATACCTTGCCAAAGCTAATAAATCCGTAGGGTGTTTTTTTATTATTTCCAACTGCTCCGCTTCGTGTTCAAAGTTTAGCCCTTCTTTTGTCGCTATAAAAAAGAAAGGAATTCCTAAATTTTCCACATAACTTCGGCAATCTTCAAAATTACTGATTACAAAAGGAATTTCCACATTCAATTCTCCTGTTTGCTGACGCACCAGAATATCCATCAAGCAATAAGGATCTTTGGAACAGAACAAACCCAAACGTTTTTTACGATTGTTAAAATCAACATTCAGATTCATTGAAAACTTTTTTTGGATAGGTTGAATTTTCCGGATGAAATCTTCTGGTCTTATTTTAAAATCTGCTATATCCCATTCAACCCGCATAAAAAACATATCATCTTCAATATGCTGCTCTATAGTGACCAGATTTGCATTATTTTGATAAAGAAAACCCGTAATTGTGTGTACCAGTCCCTTCGTATCCGGACACGCAATTAGTAAATTTGCTATTTGCATACTTCAGTTTGAAAAAATATAAAGCTCCCTCCGGAAAAATACAGAAGGTGTTTTTCGTAAATTTATTTTTCTATTACTTCAACCTGCCCCGATAGTCTTCTACAAAAATTGAAACAATTTTTGCAAGAGGAACCGCAATAATCATTCCCAAAATCCCCAAAAATTGCCAACCAATCAACATTGCAATAATAACAATAATTGGGTTTATCCCCACACTTTTACTCATGATCAAAGGAACCAAGACATTTCCTTCAACAGTTTGAATAATTATATAAACAACAATTAAAAGCAAAAAAGTGGTCATACCTTGATTAATCGCAATTAAAGCAGCTGAAGCAAAAGTTACGATAGGACCAAGATAAGGTACAAATTCTGAAATACCGGAGATTAAAGCCAAAGTTGTTGCATATTTAATTCCCAAAACTTTAAAGGCTACAAAAGTAATAATCCCCATTGAAATACTCAAAAGTAGCTGCCCTCGAATCCAGTCTCCGATTTTTTCTTGGATTGTGTGGATTTTTTTTGATAAATATCCGCCATGTCTTGAAGGAAAAAGAGATAAAAAGAAAGTATGTAAATTCTGCTTATCAATTACAATAAAAAAAGTAATAAACAACACCATCACCATATTGAGCAAACCTGCGGAAATCGCCATAATTGCGCCAAATGCATTGCCGGTCCAATCACCTAATTTCGCACCGAGATTTTCTAAAGCTGTCTGTAAACTAGCAACAATTTGTTCTCTATCCACAGCAGACAAAAGGTCATTTGCCAAAGGCATCCATTTATCCGCAAAAGGTAAATTGGCATTTTCACCGTTAAACAAAGTGTTCACATAAACACCAATATTACTGGCAATTTCTTTAACCTGCTCAATGATAATCGGAACAAGAGATCCCACTAAAACAATAAGAAGTGCCAATACTAGTAAATAACAAATAATTAGTCCGATCGAGCGCGGAACTCCTTTCCTTTCAAAAAAATCAACCCCGGGATTAAAGACACTCGCCAAAAACAAAGAAACAAAGAAAATCAGGAGAATATTCTTAATTAAATACAACAAATAGACCAAAACTAAAATCCCGATAATCGCAAAAGTACTCTTAACAACACTATTCACAGAAAGATCCACGACCATACGCTCGGTTTTTTTACCTTCCATGGGAGATTTTGCCTCAATTTCACTGAGTTCATTTTCCTCTTCTTTAATGCGTTTTTTTAAGCTATTAACCTTGTTTTGAAAAACTTTAAAAGTTTTTGAAACTCCATCAATTAAATTTGTCGATTTTTTAATAATTTTTTTAAACTGCATCTTAAAACTTAATTTAAAAAATAGATTGTTTTGAATTTTGAAAAATCTAGATGGTTACCAGAGAAACAACGGTAGTCACAATAATCCAAGCAAGACCGGTGATAACAAGTCCGATAATGGCATTTTTAATAGTTTCCTTACCCGCTTCCTTATCCTCTGAAATTCCGCTAAAGACATACTTAAACCCTCCAATCATAATAAAAATCACCGCAATTGTCCCTGCCAAGGCAACTATCGCTTCAATCAGATAAGAAATATAATGAGGAATACAGGAAAAAGATATTTCTCCCGTTTGGAAATCACATCCCTTTTCTTTCAAGGTATTTCCAGACGGAATAAGAGTAAAATCGGCAAAAAGCTGAGGAACGTATAAAAAGTAAAAAAACAGTAGAGATATTATTTTTTTCATATTTGTATTTTTTTTTAACTACGCTGATTTTAAATTAATATAAGAATAATATCAAATTTTTTCCTTTTTTCAGTCATTCTAGCTTGACCAAAATCCGTCATTTTATGTTATCCTTCTTCAAGCGTAAATTTTTAACAAAAAAGTATTTTGAATTTTAAGTGGAAAAAGCAAAAGAAACCCTATATTTGTCTTGCTCCTATGGCTGGATATAGTGACAGTGCCTTTCGTCAAATTATCAAAGAAATTGCGCCGGAAACAATCACGTTTTCAGAAATGGTTAGCAGCGACGGTCTGCGCTATAATTCAAAGACAAATAAAAATTTAATGCAGTACAAAGAGATCGAAAGACCTTTTATTGTACAACTTTTTGGTAAAGTTCCCGAGCATTTTTCAATTGCAGCCAAAATTGTCGAAGAAATGGGAGCAGACGGAATAGATATAAATATGGGATGCCCTGCGCATAAAGTTATTAAGTCAAATCACGGAGCGGCTTTAATCAAGAATCCTCTTCTCGCCCAAGAAATCACTCAGGCAACCTCAGAAGCCACCAAACTTCCGGTTTCTGTCAAGACTAGGCTAGGCTGGGAGAATGAGGGGACTTTGGTTGATTTTTGTAAAGGTATTGAAAAAGCAGGTGCTAAAGCTATGACTATTCATGGCAGAACTTACAAACAAGCGTTTACAGGTAGTGCCAATTGGGAGCCAATTTATCAATTAAAAAAAGAGCTTCAAATTCCAGTCATCGGTAACGGGGATATTGGTTCGATAGAAAATGCGGAAGAAAAACTAAAAAACTTGGATGGTCTTATGGTCGGAAGGGCAACTTTTGGTAATCCGTGGGTTATAAGAGAATTAACAGAATATTTCTATCATGATCAAGCTCCTGAAAAAAGAGCTAAAATTCAGTCCAAAGAATTTACAAGCTACTGGATCAAATATCATAAACCGACCATTCTCAAACATTGTGAGTCTGCTGTTGAAATGAAAGGCGAAAGGATTGCGATGAATGAAATGCGTAAACATCTGGCAATGTATGTAAAAGGCTTGCCCAATGCAAGTGAATTACGTAAAAAGCTTGTCTTGGTAAACAGTTTGAAAGAAGTAAAAACAATTTTTCAAAAAATCATCTAATTTTTTAGCTTAATTATAAAAAAACTTGAAAATTAGCTATTGCTTTTTTTTCAATTTTGAAGTAGAATTTCTGCACGGTTAGAGACAAATTCTGAAGAACTTTTATTCTAGAGAAAGGGAATCTTGGCTGAAAATTCCTTTATAAAAAATTTTAGAATACCACTCTGATTTTTACTTACAAATATCTTAAAGTTGCTCCCGCCATACGGGAGAACTTGGGTGGAACCTCTCCCGCTTACGGGAGACCCAAGCATGCTTATAAGCATGTTTTTTTTGTGTCTATTAATTTAACATCTAAAATCTAAATTAGTTATGTCAGAACAAAACAAAAATCTCGAAACAATACGCCATTCGGCTTCTCATTTACTTGCAGCGGCTGTTGTCGAGATGTTTCCGGAAGCAAAGCTCGGTATCGGTCCTGCCATTGAAAATGGTTTTTACTATGATTTTGAATTACCAAGGACTTTAATTCCCGAAGATTTACCACTTTTGGAAAAAAAGATGAAGCACCTAGCAAAACAAAATTTAAAATTTGAATTTTTTGAAAAGCCCATAGAAGACGCAATTGCCTTTCTCAAAGAGATTAAACAAGATTATAAAATTGAGCTTGTGCAGGAGCTTCAAAAAGAAGGAGAAACAACTGTGGGATTTTACAAAAATGGAAATTTCGTAGATTTATGTAAAGGACCTCACGTTGAATCAACACTGAAAACAGGTGTTTTCAAACTAACTTCAATCGCAGGTGCTTACTGGAAAGGAGACGAAAAAAATCCGATGTTACAAAGAATTTATGGTATTGCGTTTGCAAACAAAGGAGACCTGGATAAGCATCTAAAATTTTTAAAAGAAGCCAAAAAACGCGACCATCGTAAAATAGGTAAAGACTTGGACTTGTTTTCTTTTCAGGAAGAAGGCCCCGGCTTTCCTTTTTGGCATCCAAAAGGAACCATTATCTTTGACGAACTGGTAAATTATTGGAAAGAAAAACACAAAGAAGCAGGTTATGAACAAATCAGAACTCCAATCATTTTAAATGAAAAACTGTGGCATCAATCCGGTCATTGGCAGAATTACCAGGAAAATATGTATTTCACCAAAATTGATGATCGGGATTTTGCTGTAAAACCGATGAATTGTCCGGGAGGGATTTTAATCTACAAGGCTGGCGCTTATTCTTACCGGGATCTACCCTTGCGTATGGGAGAACTCGGACTTGTACACAGGCACGAACTTAGCGGAGCTTTGCATGGACTTTTTCGCGTAAGAAGCTTCACTCAGGATGATGCCCATATCTACTGTACTCCCGCTCAGGTTGAGAATGAAATCAAAGCTGTTATTGAGCTGGCTCAAGACTTTTATAGTTCATTTGGCTTTGAATTTAGGGTTGAGCTTTCGACTCGTCCGGAAAAATCCATTGGTTCGGACGAAATCTGGGAACTTGCTGAAAAAACATTGGAAAGTGTAATTCAAAAATCAGGTATAAAATTTGATATAAATCCCGGGGACGGAGCTTTTTATGGACCAAAGTTAGATTTTCATCTAAAAGACACTATCGGTAGAAGCTGGCAGTGCGGAACAGTGCAGCTTGATTTCTCTATGCCGGAAAGATTTGAACTGGAATATAATGAAAAGGATGGAAAAAAACATCGACCGGTAATGCTGCATCGTGTGATTTTTGGTTCTTTAGAAAGGTTTATTGGAATTTTACTTGAACACTTTGCAGGAGTTCTACCTGTCTGGCTCTCTCCTGTTCAAGCAAGAGTCATTCCTGTAGCTGAAACTCACCAAAAATATGCAAACAAAGTTTTAGAAACGCTGCAAAAAGCAGGAATCCGAGCCGACTTCGTGGAAGCTACAGAATCCTTAGGCAAAAGAATTCGCTCTGCAGAAATGCAAAAAATTCCTTACATGCTTGTGATCGGAGATAAAGAAGTAGAATCAAAAGGTGTAACTGTGCGCGACTACAAGACCAAAAAGCAAGAAGCAATCGAAACAAAAATGTTTGTCAAAAAAGTTCAGCAAGAAATTAAAGAAAGAAGTTTGTAAGTTAGTTTATGGTAGTTAGTGAGTAGTTTGTAGTTGTGTGGGCACTCCTTGTGGGTGCTCTTTTTATATATTAAAAAAATTAAACTAACTAACTCTTACTTGGCGGGGGTCAGATGTTTTGGAAAATTCGGGGAAAAGATGTTTTCTAGTCTAGAAAAATAGTGTAAAATTTTGCTTGCATTCTAAAAAAGATTCATTTAAAATCCCTTTGCTCTTTTGAGAAATAAGCGGGTATAGCTCAGTTGGCTAGAGCCCCGGCCTTCCAAGCCGGTTGCACGAGTTCGAGTCTCGTTACCCGCTCCAATTGTTAAAAAGAGGGAGTGATACAAGCGAAAAGGTACGAATTTTATTGCTTAAATTCACCCATTTATGGCGTTAGATCTGACATGGGATTTGTTTGTTGTAGTGTTCTTTCTCGTGATAATAGCGTATAGCTTTATTATCGGAAAAAACCAAACAATGAAAGTGATTATATCTACGTATGTGGCTATATTAGCTTCAGACGGGGTGGGCAGTATTATTGAGAAGTATCTGGTTGGCTCCAATCCTCTTATACAAATATTTACGGTTGATAATTTGACATCAGCCTTGATCATTCTAAAAATCGCAATTTTCGTTTTCACAATTGTCTTGCTGGCAACAAGAGGAGGTTTTGACATCAACTTGGATGAAGAGAAATCAACCTTTTTATATTTGGCTATGACATCTATGTATGGAATTTTAAGTGCAGGACTAATCGTAAGTACTATCCTTATTTACACTTCCGGAGTCTCCATGATAGAGGGAACCGTCGATCTGACGAATACGATTATTTATCCTGTTTACCAAAGTTCATTCCTCGTAAAGCAAATGATAAACCACTCTCATACTTGGTTTTCTCTTCCTGCAATTGCATTAATTTTTTCCAGTTTTACGAGCAAAGCATAAAAAAACGGGTGAGTAGCTCAGTGGTAGAGCAGTAGCCTTTTAAGCTATTGGCCGTGGGTTCGACCCCCACCTCACCCACCAGTTAAATATGTTTGTAAGCTTCCTTTAGATTCCGGAGAAAAAAGCTTATCTCAAAGATTTTTTTCCTTTTTCTTTAACAAAAAGAGGCTTTTTTCTGTTATATTTTTTTTACTGAAATTAATAATAGCAATTGTATAAAGTCGCTTTTATATAATTAAGCATATTTAAGCAGAAGAAAATCCCTTTAAGTTATTTTTTCAAAATTTTCTTTTAATTTTTTTTTAAGCTTCTCTAAAGGATTTTCTCTTGTTTTTTACTTGATTTTCTTTCTAAGAAAGTTTATAATACCAAGAGATATGGAAAAAATAAATAAACAAAATCAAACTTTGAAAAAGAGAATCAAGAATATTTCATTGGCATTGCTGCTCTGATTGAGCCTTGTCTTTAACTGAACCATAAAGGCAACAGACACAGCACCGAAAACGATTAATTATCAAGGTCGTTTACTTGATAATGCCAGACAACCAATTCAATCAGCTCAAATGATTCGTTTTTCAATCTGGAATAATGAAGATTTTTTAGCAAATGATTTAACCTGAAGCGGAGCGATCAACACAAGTGCAACCAATTATGTCGGCTGGCAGGAAGAACAATCTTTTACACCCGATAGTTTCGGTATTTTCAGTGTACGTATTGGAAAAAATAATCCCCTTCCGGACATCAATTATAATCTGCATAAATTCTTACAAGTTGAAATTAAGCCGATTAGTGCTCCGGATACTGCGTATGAAATTTTAGATCCCACGTGAGATTTAAGTGATTCAACAGATCGTAAGACAATCAATAGTGCTTTTTATGCTCTCAATGCAGATAAAATTGATGGTGCGGATGTTGGTACAAATCCTTGAGATTTAGTGCAACTGGGCTCAAATAGGCAGTGGTGAATAAATTTTATACCATGAGGCACAAACGAAGATAAATTTATTTTAGACAATGATGATTCTGCAAGTGGTGCTGTAATCTTACAGTTTGGAAAAATAATGAATCAAACTTTAAAATTTGATAACCTGAACAATCGGTTTGATTTCAATACAGACCTTTTAGTTCAAGGAATGCTGGATTTATCCGGAAATAAATTGAGTTTGAATTCTCCGGCAACCAGTGATCTTGATGTTTTTATCGTTGCGAATCAAAACACAGGATCGGGAGGAGTGATAAAGTACAACGCAACAACACAAAATTGGGAACTGAGTAGCACAGGTTCATCTTTTTCGGAAATTGCAACGGTTTGATCTTCTCAAGAGTTTGAAAATAAAATAATTGATGCAAACAAAAATCAAATCCTGAATCTGCCATGAGCTTCTTCCACATCACAAACAATACAGCTTGTACCCGAATACCCCGGAGCAACTCTTTTTGGTGACGGAACAAATAACAGCGGGACGATGTTTGCAGATTATGAAGATAATGGTTGAAGTAACAAGCATAATTACTATGCTTGGACAACTCGAAAAAGTATTTTACAGGATTATGATTTGACGATTCGCTTACAGCTTCCGGAGACATTTTCCGGTTTTGAAGCAAGTCCAATTTCATTCAATTATAAAACACAAAGTTCAGACATTTTAAATAACAAGGTTGATCTGAGCATTGAGAATTGATCAGGCTCAAGCATTGCCTTAATAGGTAATAGCAACTTAGTGAGCTCCACAGACAATACATGGTCTACTGCAAACATTAATTTTGTTTGAGCGCCTGTTTTTAGTGCCGGAGAATGGCTGACAATTCGTATTAAGCTTTCTACTACAAATCTTGGTAGTGCTTATGCCGGTGAATTATTACTCAAATACCAAGGTTTCTAAATTTAGATTCTGATTGTTCGCTATTAACAATAATAGTTAACAACTAGCAACTAAAAGCTGGAAATAAAATATTTTTTAATTTCATTTATATGTAAACAACATCACAGACTACTCGTCTCTAAGGCATTTATAAAATCAGCTTGTAGAGGCCTAATAAACTGATTTTAAATATGTAGTCTCAAACGTTTCAACTGTAATTTCAATAGATTAGTACAGCTGAAGAAATAGAATCTATTTAGTAACTTATTTATACTTTTATTAATTTAAAAAGCTATGCAAACCAAAACAAAAAAATGGTTATCAGGGCTAAGTGCTATGGCGGTTGTTGCGACACTGTTTGGTACTGGAGCTCCACAAGCTGATGCTCGCATGGTTTTTAGTACAGAAGAAGGCTCTACAAACGCCGATAGCTATACTATCGACTATGATGATTCTGCTGGAACCGGAGAAGTTATTCTAAGATTTGGTACAACTGCTGACAAAACAATTTCTTATGATAATGCTACCGGTAACTTCAAAATCAATGACGACATTAGTTTCGAAGAGAATGAAGCTCTAAATTTCGTTCTCGAAAACAGCAACGGATCTGTTGCAACTTGTAACTCCGCTCGTTATGGGCGTCTTTACTACGATATTAGTGATGACGGTACTTATGTTTGTACATCAACAGGATGGGTGGACTTAAGTAAAATGGACGGTCTGACTGCAAGTGACTTCTTGACAAGTGAAGGTGACACGACTTATTCGGGAACCGGAACTCTTACTTTTGACCCGGGAACAACCGTTGATGTCAATGGAACATTTGACGCTGACAATGCAACTGTAAATATGAACGGAATTAACAACGATACTTTTACTATCGATGAAGATGGTAGTGGAGGAGATGTTGTTTTACAATTTGGTACAACAATCGGTGCTGCTATTACATGGGATGATTCTGCAAGTCGTTTTGACTTCGGGAATGACGTCTATGTAAACGGTGATTTGGAAATTACCGGCACATTCACGGGAGATTTGGCTAACAATACGGTTGAAACAGCTGATCTCCAAGATTATTCTGTAACCAACGTAAAAATTGCTACAGGAGCAATCACCACAGATAAAATCGCTACAAATGCAATAACAGCAAATGAAATTGATGCAAATGCAGTTGGTTCATCCGAAATTGCGGACAATGCTGTAGGTGCTTCTGAGTTAGCTGATAATGCTGTTGATACAAATGCGATTCAAGATCAATCGGTTACATCTGCTAAAATTGCTGATGGTGCAATCAATTCCAATCATATTGGAACCGGTGCAATCACTGTAAACAACTTGGCTGATTACTCTATTGATGGTACAAAAATCGCTACAGGAGCAATCACTACTACACATATTCAAGATGGAACTATTACAGGTGATGATATTGCTAACAATACAATCACTTACGACAAACTTGGAACACGTAACAAATCAACACTTATTTCTCCTGAGTATCCAAACTTTACTCTTTACGGAGATTCAACAAACAATTTAGGAACTCTTGATGCGGATCGCGATGTTGCAAATAATAAAAACTACTATTCTTGGACTTCAAGAAAAACTGTTTTGAACGACTATGACATCATGGTTCAATTCCAAATTCCTGAAGATTTTGACAGCTGGCAAGCAAATGCAATTGAAGTAAGCTATAGAACAGAAGAAGCAGGTACTGCTGATAATAATGTTCAGGTCTACGTTTTAGATACAAGCGGGGCTTCTGCATATACAGGAGGAGCTCTTGCTAGTTCTACATGGGCTTCAACTGCGCTAACTTCTGCAAATATTGCAGGAACTTATACTGCGGGTGAGTATATGACCCTAGGCATCAAACTATCTTCCAGAAGAGATGGTGGCGCTAATGGTGGTAATCCTCGCTCGGCTTACGCTGGTGAAATACAATTTAATTATGTAGGACAATAGTTTTTACATCGGTCTCGTCATCTTTATTTTGGCGGGACTAAATGTGAAAGTTAGGATAAATATAATTTTAACTAAAAGTAAATTTATTCTTTAGAGCCAGAGAGAAATAGAGGAGGTATCTCTCCTGGGATTCCAATTCGACCCTTTACTTTTACAAAAAATCAGAAACGGTTAACTTGCACAAATACTTACTCATATCATTCATAGAAATGTTTTCAAAATTCAAAAAATTAAAAAAACATCACCAATTGACAGCATCACTAATTGTCACCATTGCGGTTGTCGGTATCTGGAGAGGCTGCTGGAGAATCTTTGACCACTATGTTTTCCCTGAATACTTCCTTCTTTCTTCTCTTATTCCTCTGATTCTGGGTATAGCCATACTTGCAGCTACACATAATAAACTAACTTAAAAATGAAAGTTAAAAATTATATCATAGGGCTTATCTTTACGCTATTATTCAACACGTTGATAATAGAAAATGTTGCGGCAAGAATGGTTTTTATTAAAGATGACGGAGCAACTGATGCAGATGTTTTCGTGATTGATGCAGATGATTCAAACACGAACGACATCCAACTACAATTTGGTCAAACGCTTGCTAAAACATTAAGATGGGATAACCTAAGCGGACACTTTACTTTTAATGATGATCTCAATATTGAAGGTAATATTACCCTTACAGGCACTGTTGATGGTGTAGATATTAGTGAATTGGCTACAAATGTAGCTGCTCATACAGGATCTACCGCAAACCCTCATCAGGTTTCTCTGGAACAAGCTCGTAGCCAAAATAATCAAATTTCCGGAACGATTGACTTCAACCAAAATCAAGCCCAAAATCTTGCGATTGAAAATCTCGCTACAGCACCTCTTGCTCCGGTGAATGGACAAATCTATTTTAATACAAGCGATAATAAGACGTATTTGTGGGATGGAAGCACATGGCAAGACATGCTCGGAGGATCTGTAGGAAGCTGAACTGACAGTAATATTTTTACAATTGATCAAGATAACAATGATACCAATGTAATTCTTAGCTTTGGGTCAGGTGCAACAGCCGGTACATTATCATTTGATGCAACAAACAGTTGGTTTAATTTAAATGAACGTTTAAATATCGGTGGAGATGGATTGATGGATGGAACAAAGCTGACAACAACAGCCTCCGCAACGGACAATGAACAAAGCCAAATAGAAGTAAGAAATAATGCTAACAACCCTGTTTTCACTGTAGACGAAGATGGTGATGTTACTGCAAATACAATTACTTCAACACAATGACACACAAAATATCTTTCTTTAGATATAGACGGTGGTCTTTTTAGCAGTGTTTCTCGTGGAACAATTGCAGGATGACGCTCTTCTGTCGTCAGACTGGATCCCAGTGGTTGGAGTAGGATGCGATATAGCTTCCCTGTTCCAGATGATTGGATAGCAGGGACTGACATTATCATTGAGGCTTATTGGACTCCAAGTAATACAAATACAGGTAATGTTGGCTGGACGTTTGAGCATGCCGCTCTCGGAAGTGGAGACATAGTGAATAGCACTGCTTTTACGACAATTAATGCAACGCAAGCAGCTTCAGGCATTGACAGTCAGCTTACGACGACAGGCACATTGTTTACAATTCCAAATACAAACATTGCAAGTGATGGAATGATCAATTTTCGCTTAAACAGAAACGGTGCGGCAGCTTTTGATACGTTTACTGGCAACGTTAATATTCATATGTTAAAAATTAGATATACAGGTAAAAAAGTACTTTAAAAGTTATGCAAAAAGCTAAGGAAAAACAACGTTTTTTTAATCTTGTTCTAGCGTGAATAATGCTTTTTGTAAGTTTGGCGGAAGCTTCCGCAGATGATTTTACTCCTCTTGAATACGAAGGTTTTGTCGAGACAGAATCAAATGTAATCATCCTCGATAGTGACAATGATTCAACAACCTCAATTAATCTGCAATTCGGGGAAACACTCAACAAAAATCTTTCATTTGATATTTTGTCAGATTGGTTCAGTTTAAATGATTCTTTGGAAATTGTTGGGGATTTAAACCTGCAAGGCAATTTAAATTTAAATCAAAATCAAGCTCAAAATTTTGTTTTTGAAAACCTGAACACAGCTCCTCTTTCTCCTGTTAGAGGACAAATTTATTATAATACAGTCGACAACACAAATTATTTTTGGGACGGCAGTAGCTGGCAAAATATGCTGGGAGGCAGTACGGGATTAACAACCATGTCAGCATTACAAATACGTAGAACAACTAATTTTACCCTCCCGAATCAAGATGAATGGTATAATGTTCCTTTTGATCAAACTGATGTTGAATCCAATAGTGCCGTTTTGGAACATGACAATGCAAATACCGAAATAGTGCATATCAAAGAAAACGGACTCTACAAAATTACCTATCAAGTCGATGCTGTTGATGATAATGCAAATCACCGACTTGAGACAAAGGTTGTTGAATTAAATTCAAATACAGAGGTTAATGGCTCTTTTATGGTTAATTATGACTATAGGGCAGAACATGTCCCTCATAGTGCAATTTTTATTGCTTATTTAAACACAAATGACCGCATCGTTTTACAAGCTCGCAGACTTTCCCCAAATGAAATTATCAATGAGACAACTTTAACAGTGGTAAAACTTGAAACATGAGCACAAGGACCAAAGGGTGATAAAGGTGAAAAAGGAGATCGAGGAATTGCGGGAACGTGAGCTGTAATTTTCGGAACAGAGTTTAATGAAGCTTCCAGTGAAACAACGTCTACAACAACTAGTAATTCTTTTCAGAGGAAATTAAGGTTAAATGTTAGCAATATTCCGGCTGCAAAATATCGAATTGGCTGGAATTACGAATGGCAACATCGCAACACAGGAAACGATTACAGAGGAAGGGTTCAACTTAATGATTCGACAACACTAATGGAACAAAGAGTTGAGCCAAAAGATTCAGGCAGTGATCAATACTCTCTTGCAAGCGGGTTTGCTTATGTAACACTTAGTGCTGGTTCACATTATTTCGACTTGGATTATGCAAGTTCCGTAAACGGTGTAAGTACTAGCATAAGAAGGGCTCGTTTAGAATTTTGGAAAGTTGAAGAATAAAAAAAAGCCATGAATATTAAAATTTTAAAACAAAGGTTTTGACTCACTATTCTCACAGGAATAGTTATTTTGCCAAGCTTGGTCTCGGCAGATGATTTTGTTTCACTGGAAGATGAAAATTTTATCGAAACAGAATCAAATGTAATCATTCTCGACAGTGACAATGATTCGACAACTTCAATTAATCTGCAGTTTGGGGAAACATTAAATAAAAACCTCTCTTTTGATATTGTTTCGAACTGGTTTAATTTAAATGATTCTTTGGAAATCAGTGGCAGTTTAAGCTTGCAAGGCAATTTAAATTTAAATAAAAATCAAGCGGAAAATTTCGTTTTTGAAAATTTGGCTACAGCTCCGTCAAATCCTGTTGCAGGTCAAACTTATTATAATACAAATGACAATAATACATATTTTTGGGATGGAACAGCTTGGAAAAATATCGTAACTGAAGGTAGTGGAGCGACCCCACCAGCACTACAAGTGCGTAGGGCAAGCAATTTTACGCTACCAAGTCCAAACGTTTGGTACGATATACCTTTTACTTTAACCGACGTTGAATCAAACAGCACCGTTTTAGAGCACAATAATAGTGATACTGCCAGAATTGATATTAAAGAAAACGGACTTTACAAAATCACCTATCAAATTGATGCCGTTGATAATGCTGAAAATCACCGACTTGAAACACAAGTAGAGCTAAATTGAACCACACAAGTAAATGGTTCTTTCATGGTTAATTACGATTACCAGGCTGAGCATGTTCCGCATAGCGGGATTTTTCTTTCCTATTTTAATGCAAACGATTATATCAAGTTTCAGGCTCAAAGACTTACCGCAAATGAAATTATCAATGAAACAACTTTAACAATTGTAAAACTTGAGACCTGAGCACAAGGTCCAAAAGGTGATAAAGGTGATCCGGGAACACCCTGAGGAGGAATTGTTGCAAACGTTTTTTATGCTTATGACTCAACCGGGGGACAGTCAATCACGGGAACAGAGCTAACACTAAATCTTGATACTGCTGTTGTTTCTGATTCGAATTACACACTTGCTGCTGATCAGCTCACTTTCAACGCAACCTGACTTTATAAAATTACAGCAAACACAACCATTGAAGTAACAAATACCTCCTGATGAACAAGGTGAGATTGTGAATTAACTGTTCAAGAAAATACAGGAAGCGGTTATGCTGATATTCCATGAGCAAGATCGGGGAGCTATATCCGTGAGACAACCGATCGCAGTAGCTCTTCAACAACTTTCATTCGTCCATTTAATGCAGGTGATTCCATACGTGTTCGCCTCAACCGTATCAGTAGCTCTATTAATATAAATACTCTGCAAAATGCTTCCAGTCTTACAATTGAACAAATCCGCTAATGCTTGCTTTTATCAAATTACTCGGCTGAAAAGAATGTGTGCTTTTTAGTCTTAAAATACTAATCACTCTTTTAGTCATTTACTTCACTTTCCCTTTTACAAATGCTGATGATTTACAAATCAAAGCCAGCGTAAAAAGTATTTTTACAGAGTTAGAAGAGCTGAATTAAAAACAACTTTACCTCACTATTTCCGCAACCATCTCTATATGGTGTGTGTGAGGAAACATATCAACAGCTCTAGCTTTTTTAAGCTTATAGCCGTTTTTATTTAAAATTTCAAGATCTCTTGCAAACGTCGTCGGATTACAAGAAACGTAAACAATTTTTTTTGCGTTAATCTTTAAAACTCTTTCCAAAGCTTTTTTACCAACACCGTTCCTGGGAGGATCCAAGATCACAAGATCCATTTGAGAATCAACTTTTTCAAGCAAAATATTCAAGCTCTTATCAATATTTCCACAGATAAATTCTGCATTTTCAATCTTATTTATCTTGGCGTTCACTTTTGCATTTTCAATAGCAGCTTCAATTATCTCAATTCCATAAATTTGCTTTGCCTTGTTTGCCAAATAAAGTCCTATTGTGCCTGTTCCGCAATACAGGTCCAAAACTTTTTCACTTCCCTGTAATGCAGCAAATTCCTGAACAGTATCATAGAGCTTTTTTGCTCCTAGGGTGTTTGTTTGGAAAAAAGATTCGGGTGAAATTTTGAAGGTTAAGTCCCCTATCTTATCATGTAAAAAATCCTGCCCCCATAAAACATCTGTGTGTCCATCAATTACAGCATCATTCCAGGATTTATTGTAAGTCAGTAGAATACCGACAATTCCTTTTAGTTGCCTTAAATCCTGAGTAATTTCTTCCCAGATTTGTTTCTTTTCTCCTTCTTGTTTGTCTTGAGTGTTTACAATGATATTCACCAAAAGATCTCCCGTTCTCTCCCCTTTCCTTACAATCACATTACGCATGAATCCTTTATGCGTTTTTGGATTATGTACGGATAAGTCATGTTTATTTCTGAACTTCTGCATGATCGCTAAAATCTGATTGGCTTCTTCCGGAGAAATTTCGCATTTTTCAATCGGAATAATCAGTTCAAATTTTTTCGGACGATGAAAGCCTAAGCAAGGATATAAATCATGGTAAATCCAATTCTCTTTATCTGTCTTATCAATCTTCATCTCCTGATAACCATAGGAAAAATCAAGTTTATTACGGTATTGCCATTTTTGAGGAGAAGGAAGGATTTCCTCATAGCTATAGGTATCTGCATCAACAACTTGTTCGATATTTTCTTTTACAATGCTTGATTTTAAGTTCAATTGATCTTCATAGGACAAATTTTGCCATTTACAACCACCACATTCACCAAAATGCTGACACTTTGCCACTATTTCATTTGGTGCTTTTTTAAGCACTTTTTTTAATTTACCTTGAGCATAAGTCTTTTTTAATTTTGTGATTTGAAATTCAATTTCTTGTCCTGTAATCGCTTTTTCAACAAAAATCACAAAATCATCAATTTTAACAATTCCCTTCCCTCCGTAGATGACTTTTTCAACTTTGCCTTGATAGGTCTTACCTTTTTTAAGCTTCATCAAATCAGCGTAAAAATTCAACAAAAATCATTTTAAAGCTTTTTAAAAAAACAAAAACTTGACTTTATTTTTGTTTTGTGATTTAGTGAGGTTCTTTGGTCTAGCAAATCTTTCTATCCATAACTCAATTTTTTTAATCACAAATAAAATAATTCGTCTGCAAAGGAAAAAACCAAAGATAATTTGGAAATAAATTCAAAAGCCATGTCTTTATTTTCATAAATACAATCGTCATGGCAAATGTTGATTTGAAAGCAGAAAAACAGAAAAATCCTCTTTCTGCAATAAGGAGGATTTTAAAGAAAAATTCTCCAACAAATTATGAGATTTTAGAGGCACAGGCTGGAGTAGAGCAAATCCTTAAAAATTGTACAAGTCAAGTAAAATTAGAGATCTTACGTGTTCTTCACACTTCTCCCTATGGTATTCATTGCCAACGCTTAAAAGAATTTTTAAAAAATAAAGAAAAAGAAATACTTGAAGCTCTTTTTATTGAAACAATTAATCAAAACCGGCACTCGAGAGATACTCTTGAGTCACTGGAGAAAATTGATCCTCTTATCAAAGATCAAGAGAACAAAAAGCTTTTTTCTGAAATTAGCGAAACTTACGCTAAAATCAGAGGTAAATTTGAAGAATTCTTGCATGAGGTCAGAAATCCTTTAAGCGGGATATGTACAGGTCTTGAGTTACTAGAAGAAGAAAAAGATGAGAAAGCAAAATGGCAAAAATTAATCCTAAAATGCATCGAAACTTTAAAAAAAGTTACAGAAAAGAATTTTTTTACGGATTTGGAAAAATTAGAAACAGTAGATTATTTGAGGGAATATCTTAAGAAAATGACTAAGTTAAAAGCTTCATTTAGTCTTGAAATAAATCGAATCATTCCTAATCTTGAGGAAGAAATAACTTCTTTAGTTGAAAAAGAAAATGAAGAAGAAATTTTATCAAGCCTAGAAAAAGCAAAGCAAATGTATAAAGAGATTGCAAAAATCGTTAACTAAAAAAAATAATCTTATTTTTATAAATAATATTGTTTCGGAAACCCTCTCTTGACTCTTTTGCTTTTATATTTTATAATAAAAAGCGAATTTAAAAAAGAAATTTTTAAATAACTCAAAAGCCATGTATTTATTTTTATAAATACAGTTGCTATGTTAGAAAAAAGAGATAAGCAAGGTCCATCAACAAGTTTAGAGAGGGTGAAAGAAGCTTTAAAAAGAGACCTTTCTAAAAAAGCAAACCTGAAAAAGATAGAAAAAGAGATATGTTCTATTCTGGTAAGAGAAAAAAACAATAAAGAAAAATTGGAAAAATTAAGAGAATTATACTTAATGGTTTTTTCCGGTGGTGAAGAAAATGAAGAGTTAAAACAATGTTTACAAAATTTTGAGAAAGAAATAATCAAGAATCTTTTTTTAGAAGTTATTAGGCGAGAGAATTTTTCAGTTCAAATCACTCTTTCACTAAAAGAAGCCGAAAAATATATTACAAACCAAGAAAATAAAGAATTTTTGTCCGAAGTTAGTCAAATTTACCTTGGTGTAAAAAAGAGGTTTGAGGAGTTTATAGATGAATTCAGAGATAAGTTAAGTGTAATATTGGGGAGAGTAGGATTACTAAAAAATGAAGGAGAGAAAAAAAAAGAAAGTGAGTTAATCTTAAACAAACTTGAAGAATTAAGTCAATTCACAAAAAAAGACCTTTTTCCTGATTTTGTTGAATTGGAAGCAAAAATACCGGATTTTTTATCTGAATCCTGTGTCCAGATAGTTGGCTCTCAGGTTTTTTTCAAAAGTATGATGAAGAAAGAAATACCTAAAGTTAGAGATAGAATAAATGAATTGATTATAGGAAGTAATGAAAAAGACTTTGAAATGAAATTACAATCTATTGAAAAGATCCTCTTACATTTAGGTGAAACAGAAAACAACTGGAGATACCCTTATATAGGATAATTTCCTATTTACAACAATTTGCGTAAGCATAAAGAGTATTATTTGCACCATTATGATTAGCAACACATCTCCAACCTTGGTCTACCGGGTGATTAGCCATATAATCGGGGAAATTATCTGTGCCATAACACCCTCCTGAAATGACAATTTCATTAGAATTACAATTTGCTGTTGTTTGTGCTTGCCAAGAAGTCTGATAAGAAGCTGATCTAACCGTACAGTCCCAACCAGCTGCACCTCCTGCAGCACCTACAACATTGTCTACATAACCTTTTGTTGCTACATGTTCACTCGCAGTCGGCGCTTGAGAAACAGAAACTGTCTCATTCTCAAAATCAACAGCTAAAGGGCTATTACAAGTTCCTGGAGTACAGCCGACCGGAGGTGAATTGAAAGCTACCGCAGTCAGGGTAAAAGCTCAGACAATCATCAATGCACTAGCAATTAGTTCCGGTTTTTTTAGATATTTTATTTTCATGTTTTTGCAAATATTTGATAAAAATTATAAATCATTGTCTAAATATAGCAAAAAACAAATTGAAAATCAAGCCCTACTTATATAGAATAGGGGTAATCAGTTTTATACATATTACTCTCTAACTATATCTAAATTATGAAAGTCGCTATTAATGGATTTGGAAGAATCGGACGCAATGCTTTTCGGATCGCCCAAAATCACCCGGAGCTGGAAATCATTGCTATCAACGACTTAACAGATGCTCACACGCTGGTACATTTACTGGAATTTGATTCTACTTACGGAATTTTTGATGCAGAAGTAAAATCAACTGATGATTCTATCATCGTAAATGGTAAAGAAATCAAAATTTACGCGGAACGTGATCCGGAAAATCTACCTTGGTCAAAACTGGGCGTAGAAACAGTCATTGAATCAACCGGTGTTTTCAGGGATAGAGTCGGAATGGAAAAACACCTTAAAGCCGGCGCAAAAAAAGTTGTTCTTTCCGCTCCCGCCAAAAGTGAGATTGATGCAACAATTGTTATGGGAGTGAATGAAGAGATTTACGATTATGAAAATCATCACCTAATTTCAAACGCCTCTTGTACAACCAACTGCCTTGCTCCTGTGGCAAAAGTTTTGAATGATGAATTTGGGATTAAAAAAGGCTTAATGACAACAATACACGCTTACACAGGAGATCAACGGATCTTGGATTTTCCGCATAGAGACTTACGTCGAGCACGTGCAGCGGGTCTTTCGATGATTCCAACAACGACAGGAGCTGCTAAAGCTGTTTCACTTGTAATTCCTGAACTGGAAGGAAAACTAAATGGTATGGCGATCCGTGTGCCAACACCGACAGTTTCTGTTGTGGATTTAGTCGTGGAACTTGAAAAAGAGACAACAGCGGAAGAAGTAAATGCTACGCTTAAAACAAAGTCAGAAGGCGAACTTAAAGGAATTCTGGGATTTGAGGAAAAACCTCTCGTTTCGGTTGATTTTAAGGCAAATAATAATTCATCCATTGTCGACGCAAAAAGTACAATGGTTATTGATAAAAATATGCTCAAAATCCTCACTTGGTATGATAACGAATGGGGTTACAGTGAAAGGTTGATTGACCTTTGTGTCTTTATTAGTAATAAATAAATCTTATGTAAAAGAAGGCGACAATGTATTTTGTCGCCTTTTTTATTTAAAAATGAAACTCATCCTCACCAGACATGGCGAAACTGAAGAAAATATAGCTGGTATCCTACAAGGACATTTACCAGGAAAACTTTCTGCAGAAGGTATTAAACAAGCTAAAAAGCTTGCACTAAGATTAAAAAATGAGAAGCTTGATTTTATTTACTCCAGTGACTTAGCCAGAGCAGCAGATACAGCAAAAGAAATTGCAAAATATCACCCTAAAACATCAATTGAATTTGTAAAAAGTCTTAGAGAAGTTCATTTCGGAGAACTAGAAGGAAAAAGTACAACTGAGTTTGGTTGGGATAAAGGAAGGTTTACTGAATCAAGAAATGGAGAACCTGTAAAAGAAGTATGCAAAAGAGCAAAAAACTTTCTTCAAAAAATCTTAAATAAACACCAAAGTGACACTGTTTTATTTGTATGTCATGGAGGAATTGCTATCGCATTAATTGCCGCAATTACCAACGATAGCATAGAAAGTGTAAATTTCTTAGATAACACTAGTCTCAGTACGTTTGAAATTAATGAAAATAAAAATCATAAAATAAGATATTACAATTGTATAAAGCACTTGAAATAAGTTAACAAGAAGGCGATGTCACGTGACATCGCCTTCTTGTTTCCTACCAACTACAAACTACTCTCTAGCAACTAACTTCACCTCACAATCATCTGATCTCTTCTCATTCCCACGCCAATAAAATTAATCGGAACACCAACAAGTCTTTCAATTTCTAAAACATATTTCTGTGCATTAATTGGTAGCTCATCAAATGTTTTAGCTTCTGTGATGTCTTCATTCCAACCCGGCATCTCAATATATTCAACCTCTACATTCTCTAAGATATCCAAATTGGCAGGAAACGATTTCAGTTCTTCACCTTTGTACATGTATTTCACGGCAATTCTAATTTTGTCAAATTCGCTTAAAACATCCAACTTGGTTAGATTTATCGAAGTTAACCCGTTGACTTGTACAGCATAATCAACAACCGGAACATCAAACCATCCGCAACGACGTGGACGACCTGTTGTTGCTCCGTATTCTCCTCCAATATCTTGCAACTTTTCCCCATTAGCATCTTCAAGCTCTGAAGGAAAAGGACCTTCTCCCACACGAGTTGTATAAGCTTTGACAATACCAATGACACTATCAACCTTCTTCGGACCAATCCCCACTCCGGCACAAGCCCCTCCGGCAATTGTACTTGAAGAAGTTACAAAAGGATAAGTTCCTGAATCAAGATCAAGGTGTGTTCCTTGAGCTCCTTCAAGGAGAATGGTTTTTCCTTGCTTAATCGCATCATTAAGATGATAACTTGTGTCTACAACCATACCGTCCAAGAAATCAGCAATATCTTTATATTTATTAATTTCTTTTTCAATATCATAATTAAATCCGTATCGTTCCTGGTGTTTTTCGATATTACGTCTTAATTTCTCCGCAAAAGCTTCAAATCCGTTGGTTAAATCTCCCATTCTAATTCCAATTCGGTTTGATTTGTCCGTGTAAGCCGGTCCGATTCCACGATTCGTTGTTCCGACTTTTTGATCACCTTTTGCTTCCTCTTGAATACGATCAATAAGTTGGTGATAATCAAAGATCAAATGTGCTCTGTCACTGATAAAAAGACGACCTTTCACAGAAACGTTTTCTTTTTTTAGCATCTCAATCTCATCAATCAGCGTTGGTAAATGCACCACGCAACCGGATCCGATGACACACTCTTTGTCTTCATTAAGCATTCCGGATGGAATCAGATGAAAGACAAACTTCTTTGCATCTTCATCTGTATTACCTACATAGATAGTATGACCGGCATTTGCTCCTCCGGCAGAACGAGCTGTAATATCATATTCTTGAGAAAGAATATCAACTAACTTTCCCTTACCTTCATCTCCCCATTGAGCTCCCACGACGATAATAACTTGTCCCAGCAAATTTTTAATTGAAGTCATAGTATATGGTTACATGGCAAAAAAACCTCAGCTATTCTGCCAAAGTTTTTGCAATAATAAAAGCCTTTTTGCAACTTTATTTTAGCCTTGCTTTTTAAACTCCAGTTCCGCTGGTCCTGTTACCCTTTCATCCGCAGATTTACTTCCTTTACGTTCGGTCACTGCTTTTTTTACTTTCTGAACAAGCTTTTTAGGATCACCATCAAAAATTAAAAAAGGAGTCAATTCGCGATCACACATATCAAGAATTTCAGGAATATGATTGGAAATTCCACCGGTACCTAATAAAACTCCAATTACCTTACCCTCATCATAAGCTACTGTAAATTCATTTAATGTTCCAATCCCTCCTCCCAAAATAACAATCGCGTCAGAACTACGAATATTAATAATATCTCTTTCCATGAAACCCATACCGGAGTAAATGATCAGGTCATACTCCCCCTGCGGTGATTTATATTTATGAATATGTTCTTCTTCACTGAAAGCCGGAGAGATTCCCAAAACAAAACCGTCTTCCGCATTTGCGCCTATTGCCGCTTCGTTTGGTAATCCGGGACAAGCTCAATTGACTAGCATACAATCGGCTTTCGCAATTGCCGTACCTAGATCACGTGCTTTTTTCACAGCAGCTTTGTTGTTCAATGTAGGTCCACTAGCGGATCACATAACACCGATTTTAATTTTAGGTTGATTCATTTTTTTATTTTTAATTTTTTAATTCTGGTTATTCTATCACAAATAATCCTTAAAATCAACTACTCCTTCAAAACTTTTGGTCGCAGAGCCTGTTTTAAAAACATGGTTTGTTTTCTGATTCCACTCAATTTCCAAATTACCCCCCAGAAGATGAACCTTTGCTTTGGAAGTGGTGAGATTGTTCAGCTTAGCTGCAATCAGGGCAGCAACTGCACCGGTTCCGCAAGCAAGTGTTTCTCCACTGCCTCTTTCCCAGACACGCATTTTTAGTTCATTTTGATTCACCACTTGTACAAATTCAACATTTGTACGTTCGGGAAAAACTGCAGTCATGCCTTCAATTGCCGAACCAACTTCAGCTACAGGAAAACTATCTACATCATCCACAAAAATAATACAGTGCGGATTTCCGACAGAAACAGTTGTGATTTCAAAAACATCGCTATTTTCCACTTTTAGCTTATGTCTGACTAGGTCAACTTCAGGTTCTCCCATATCAACTTTAATAAGTTTGCCTGTTTTTTCCGGTTTTATGACACCTGCGAGTGTTTCTATTGCTAGTTTAACTTTATTTTTAAAATGTGTGTGAAAAAGATATTTAGCAACGCAGCGCATCGCATTTCCACACATTTCAGCTTCAGAGCCATCTGCATTATGCATTTGCATTCTGGCATCATATTTTTCTGAAGGTCTGATTAAAACGATCCCATCTCCACCAATACCAAAATTTCTGTCACTCAGTTTAATTGCCAATTTTTCAACATTTTCTTCCGGGAATTTTACTTTGAATAAATCAAAATAAATGTAGTCATTTCCCAAAGCATGCATTTTGATAAAATTTGTTAACATATCTGTTGAAGCTAAAAAATAAAGTCAGCAACTTGAATTATAGGCTAAATCCTTTCTGTTGACATCCCTTTTTTGTTCCTATACACTCCCTTTAGCCTCAAAATGGGCAGGTACCAGAGTGGTCAAATGGGGCGGACTGTAAATCCGCTGGCTACGCCTACGGGGGTTCAAATCCCTCCCTGCCCACCATTAGACTAAGTCTACTAAAGTAGGCTTTTTTTGTAAGCAAAATAAAAATTTTCTGCGTCTGAAAATTACTAACCTTCTTCGAAATTTTTTAATTTTGAAGATTTCTTGAGTCACCTTGTAATAAGCCTTGTTTTTAAAAAAGAGATATATAAAATACGAACTAACGTTAGTTTTTAACTAAGCGGTATGAGAGTAAAGCAAAAAACCAAAGATCTTATTTTTAAATCAGCTGTGAAGCTTTTTTCAGAAAAAGGATATCACGCTACATCCATTAGAGAAATTGCCAAATCAGTCGGTATAAAGGAAAGCTCTATCTATAATCACTACTCAGGAAAAAACAAAATTTTGGAAGCAATTATGCACTATTACGCACAAGGTTTTCAAAAAGCAATTCCTAATCAAACTGAAATAAGAAAACTACTCACCTGCTCCAATGATCCTGTGAAAATTTGGCTTCAAGGAACAAAAGAATTTTTGAGAAAATTACCTGCATTATGGCAAAAGACCTCTTGCATTTTGCTCAATGAGATGTTTGTAGATCAAAAGTGTCGTCGCTTTATCCTTGAAAATATTTTTAAAATACAAAAAGAGGCAATTTCAAGATTTTTTTATGAACTTAAAAACAAAAAATTAATCAAAGAATGCGACGTAACTCAAAAAGCCTTAGATTATACTTATATGATACAAGGATTAGAAATAGAAAACAGGCTGCTTCTCCTCGAAGGACAATCTCAGGAAAAAATAGAGAAAAAAATATTCAATCAAATCAGTAATTTTATACAAAACCTTAAAAAATAATTTAAAAAATGAAAACAACTATCATCTCCTACTCTTTGAGTGGAAACAATAAACTTCTCGCGGATCAACTAGCTACAAAACTCTCTTGCAAACACATTTACATCAAGGAAAAAAGCAAAAGAAGTTATTTAACAATCGGAATGGATTTTGTATTCAAGCGAATACCGAAAATTGATTTTCTCGAAAAAGAAGTAAATACTGAAGATTTTATTATTTTTATTGCTCCGATCTGGATGAGCCAGGTTGCCTTTCCCTTAAAAAAGGTTTTTCAAAAGCTAAAAGGCAAAACTAAAAACTATGCTTTTATTTCAGCCTGTATCGGTCCGCAAGGGAAAAAATCAAATCGAGGGCTTGCTAAACAGCTCAAAAAGGATCTCGGGAAAAAACCTATCATTATTATCGAAAAACATCTCTCCGAATTTTTACCAATTAAATCAAGACACAGTATAAAAGAAACTATGAAATATAAATTAAAAAAAAGGCAGGCTCAACAAATGGCACAACAAATCAGCAGACAGCTTAAACAAATAGTGTAAAGATTTAAGTTCGAAAATTTAAGCTGGTGATATTTTCTTGTTCTAATCGGAGCCAACTGAGCAGGAAAAAGAACAAGTAATCTTCGTATATTTTTTCAGCACTGACAAAGCTGTCTAACACATGAATTTTTAGACAAAGAGGTCTAGCATAAAGACTTCTTTTTTGTGTAAGATCAAATTCGACATTGACACCCCCTAGGGGTGTGTGCTAAGATTCTGACAGTCAATAAATAATTAATCTTAGATGAAAAACCACAACCAGTTAATTAACAACATCATCGGTCAATTAAACGGCATAAAAAAAATGCTGGAATCAGACAAAGATTGCTTTGACGTACTTACTCAAATCAAAGCAGCCAAATCGGCTCTCAATTCATTTAGCAACAAATTTCTTCAGGAAAATTTCATCAAATGCCTTGATCAATGTAGCTCGGACAAATCTGAAAAGGAAGAGCTTTGTAAAAAATTTTTCACACAAATTACAAATTAAATCAAAATAGCAGCATTCAAAGTTCATAAATATTTTAAATTATTATCACGTTGAGCTTCTCGAAGTGTCACGATTCATCAATAGTCATACTTCAGCTAAGTTCAGTATGAAATATCTCTAAGATCTAAACTCTAACTTCTAGACATTAACCTCTAAAATCATGAAAAAAACTCAATTTTCTCCGCTCCTTTTTTTGGCTTCAGTCGGAGCCGGAGGTATTGCTGTTATTCCTTTTGCGTTTCTTAATTACACATTCCCTCATCCAAAAGGACTCGTGCAAGCAGCACACGTAAACTTTGACACATTAGCTTTGTGGCAGGAAATTCTGTTTAGATTTCTGGAAGTCTCAATGGTCACATTTGCAGCAATTCACCTTATTCTTTCTTTAATCCTGTTAGGCAAACTGATTAAATGGTTCAGGAAAGGAAACTATCCTAGTTTAATCAAAAATCCCTTAACAAATTCAGCGATTCTGGCACCTTTTATTTCTCTTGTTATGACGATGAATGTTTTTATTGGTCCGATTCGCTACTTCTTTTCAGCTTTCGCGGAAAATCTACAAACTTTCATGCTACCTGCACTTATTTTCTGGGGAATAATTTGGTTCTTTTTGTTAAGGATGGAAATCAAACTGCTTAAGACTTCTTTTGAAAGCAAGTTTGAGATCAGTAATATCAATTTCGGCTGGTTACTGCATCCATTTGCTTTGGGGATGTTAAGCGTTACCGGAGCAGGAATTGCAGCACTTGCCACAAATGCATCAGTTGCTCATACTGCCGCTTTTATGACAATGGTTTCAGGCAGCATGGGAGTATTTTTGCTTGTGGTTAAAACAATTGCTATCTTTAAAAACCATTTTGCAGCTGCAGAAATGCCAGCCAGACAATTTTATCCCAGTTTCTTAATCGTTATTCCAAATATTACGCTTTATGCGATTACTGCTTTTCGCCTCGGGCATTATTTGGAACATCATTTTGCGGCAGAATTAGGTGCATACTTTACAGTTGTGATGACTCTCGCTTTTGCATTTGAAACCTGGTACTTGGTTTTTGGTCTCTCTTTGCTAAAGACTTACTTCAAAGAATATTTTTCAAAAGAATATTATATTTCTCAATGGGGTCTTGTTTGCCCAATAGTGGCTTATGCTGTTCTCGGAAGTTTTGTTTATAAGGTTTTTGTGCCGAATCAAGGCTTGTACTTCCTTGTAATTATTACGCTAATTATTGCAATCTTGCTTTTCTTCGCTTTGCTTAAAAAGCATTTAAATTGTAGTAGGGCAAATTCAAAAATAGTTTGTTCTTAAAAAAATAGAGAGTAGTTTAAAATATCGAACTGTTTTCTGTTGATTCTTGAAGAGACAGTTATAAGGGTAGTTATTTAGAATACCAAAGGGGATATCAATCTTGATAACAAACTTAGAGTCATTCGAAGATAGTGAAAAAACTGGCTAAAAATCAAGAAGTTCCCGTGCTTTTAGGTTTATCTTTATATTTTTTACTTTACAAATTCATAGTTTAAGAATATTGTTGCCACAACTAATTGATACTTTGTATCAATAATTTAACCCTTCTAGTTTTCATGTCAAGATAGACAAACTAAAATAAGGTTTTATTCAAGGTTTTGTATTAATAAAAAAAAACAAAATCATATTATTTTTAGTTTCTAAATTTTTCAAAATGACCAAAGAAAGAAAGGAATTAATAACACTTAGCATGGGTAAACTTTTTATAAAATTAGCTATTCCTTCCATGCTGGGAATGGTTATTGTCGGGCTATATAATCTTGCCGACGCCTTTTTTGTCGGACAATACGTCGGTAAAGAAGCCGTAGGCGCCATCGCCTTAATGTTTGCAGCAGTTCTGCTTAATCAAGCAATCTTAACCATGATTGGAGCAGGCTCGGCTTCATTACTCTCTATTTCAATCGGTAAACATGACAAAGCCACCATTAATAAATTACTGGGAAATTTGGTTTTATCGATCTGTATTTTATCAGGATTATACTCAATATTTGCATATTTTTACGCAGATGAAATTGTTTCATTTGTCGGTGGGATAGGCGAAATTCACACTTTAGCAGTCGAATATTTGAGGATATTGTTAATTGGCTTTATTCCTGCAGCGATTGGACCTGCGATGAACTTCCTAGTCAGAGGTGAAGGAAAAATGAAAGAAGCAATGATAATTATGACCATTTCAGGTCTTTTGAACATTGTGCTTGATTGGATTTTGATCGGAGTATACTCAATGGGAATTCAGGGAGCAGCGATTGCTACGGTTATTTCGCAAGTGTTTTTTGTCATTCTGCAAATCGCTTATTTTCAATTTGGTAAAAGTATCATTAATTTAAAAGACCTGAAACTAAAGTTTGAATTTTATATACTTTCCCGCATTTTAAAAGTCGGATTTTCGCAATTCATCATGTTATCCATGGGGGTCGTTCAACAAATTATTCTATTTCGAAAATTAAGCTTTTACGGAGGAAGCGATCACATTGCTTTGATGGGAGCTTCATACAGGGTTTTTATGTTTGCTTTTATGGTTATCTGGGGATTTGGAGCTGGCTTACAGCCTGTTGTGGGCATCAACTACGGAGCAAAACAATACAGCAGAATTAAAGAAGCGTTTGAAAAATTTAAAAATATCACTCTATTTTTCTCTGTTTCTCTTTGGATAATTTTGCTGATTTTCTCAAGTCAAATTTTAGGATTATTCATTAAAGACGCCACCCTCGTCGAGGAACATGTTAATCTCTTTAGAATATTGCACTCCATTTTCTTCGCATACGCTTATACGGCAGCAATTATCAATTTTTTCATTGGAATAGGCAATGCCAAGGAGGCAGGAATTTTGATGATTTCAAGACAAATTGTTTTCTTCATTCCTTTGGTTTATGTCTTACCTCTCTTTTTCGGAGTAAGCGGGGTTTGGTTGGCGATGCCGATCGCAGACGGTCTGGCAATCTCTCTGGCGATTTATTTTAAAAACAAAATTGCCAAAAAAGAATTGGAAAAAGAAAATCTTCCTTTGGTAAAGTAATCAAGGCGATTTAAAATCACCTTTTTAAAATAAAAATATTAATAATTTATCATTTAAAAAAATACAATGCTTGATCTTTCAAACTTCTGGGTTGCCGTTGTCCTAACTACTTTTGCCGGCTTGTCGACAGGGATCGGAGGACTACTGGTCTTTTTTACCCAAAAAACAAACACCAAATTTTTATCCGCTTCTTTAGGTTTTTCTGCCGGAGTGATGATTTACATTTCCTTCGTAGAGCTATTTACGCACGCCCAAGAGACGCTCTCTGCAGAGCTAGGGAAAACAGGGCTTTGGATTAGTGCTTTAGCTTTTTTTATCGGTTTCGGAATCGTCGCTCTCATTGACAAATTAGTTCCCAGCTACGAAAACCCTCACGAGATGCACAAGATTGAAGAAGCAACAGACAAGAAAGAAGCACGGAATTTTAACAAATTATATAAAGTCGGAATTTTAATGGCATTTGCTGTGAGTATACACAACTTTCCCGAAGGGCTGGTGACTTTTTTGGGTACACTAACTGATCTGAAACTGGGTTTCGCCATTGCGCTAGCCATCGCCATACATAATATTCCCGAAGGTATCGCTGTTTCCATTCCGATTTTTTATGCCACGGGAGATAAGAAAAAAGCTTTTACTTACTCATTCCTTTCGGGTTTGGCAGAACCTTTGGGAGGAATTTTGGGATTTTTGATTTTAAGACCTTTTATCAATGACACTCTCGTCGGTATAATCTTCGCGACTATTGCCGGAGTCATGGTTTTTATTTCGTTAGATAGTCTGCTGCCTTCAGCTGAAAAATACGGTAATCACCATTTAGCCACTTTTGGAGTCGTTAGCGGAATGATTGTCATGGCGTTTAGTTTACTGCTGTTTTAGCTTTTTGAATAGCATAGCACTAATACTCTTCGTAATTTACGATTTTCTTTAAAAAACATGCTTAAATTGTATAAAACTTTTAGAAACCATTTAAGACCATTAGCAATTGATGATTCTTTTTTTGTGATTTGGTCTTATGTCCAAAATTTACAATTTAACAAAAATTATCCAAAAAATATTGAAGTAAATTCTCTTTATGGAAGAGCTGATATTATACAGAAAAAAAGAATGTGTGCTGAATGGAATTTAGAAATATTAGCAAGAGAAATCTTGATTCATTCTGAAGTTTCATATCCGAAAAAAAGTTTAAGTAAATGGAATTATCTAAGTAATGGAATAAATAAATTGAAAGCAATTGAGGGAGAAATAGCAAAAAAATATATAAAAAAAGATAATGTTATCAAGGAAATTTCTGTAAGAATACCAAACTTACAATTTGAGTGGAATTCAAAAGCAAATCAAGAAACATTGCTAAGATATTACGAAATTTTTAGTGATGAAAAACTGGATAAAATTTTAAAGGATAAAACAGGGTTAACAGCAAAAAATTTTTATTTTATAAATTTAGCTTTAACAGGTGCATTTTTAAGTAGTCCTGCTGTAAATTATCCAATTTACGATATTGAACTTGAAGAAATGAATGCAAAAGATATTGAAAATTTTTTAGAGCTTTTTGCAATTGATATTAATAAGCTAAGAAACCTCCTAATAGAAGAAAATGAAAAAAATGATAAATTTCTCTTTCCTTCAAGTAGTATGAGAGATTTTCCTATAATCAAAATGCTTTATAGAGGAAGTAATTGTTTGGTTTGTCCGTTGCCAACATTACTTTTTTGGCGTGCTAGTAAGGGCTTGTATTATCAAATTTGTAGAGAGAAAGGGTTTGGCAATGCTTTTGGTAGATCTTTTGAAAACTATATAGGCAAAGTAATCGAAAAATCAAATATCAATAAAAGCTTTAATGCTATTGCTGAAATAATTTATTCAAAAGGACAAGAAAAAAGTTCAGATTGGCTAATTTATGATGAAGAATCAATAATATTTGTTGAATGTAAAACAAAACGATTGCCAATTAGTGCTAGATTTTCACTAGACAATCTTTCTTTAGAAAATGAAATTGAAAAAATGGCGGGAAATATTGTTAAAGTTTATAAGACAATAAGTGATTATAAAAATAATAAATATGAAAAATTCGCATTTGACAAAAATAAAACTATTTTTCCCTTAATAGTTACTCTTGAACAGTGGTATTTTTTTGGAACAATACCAGAACAACTTAAAAAGAAAGTAGCAAAAAAACTAGAAGAAAAAAATATTCCTGTAGAATGTTTAAGTGAAATGCCATATTCGATTTGTGGTTCAGATGAATTTGAAACAATAATGCAAATCATCAATCAAACAAAAATACTGCCCTTTATGAAGAAAAAAGTTTTTGATAAAGAAAAATACTCACATATGTTTAAAGCATTTATAGATAATGAATTTGATAATGAAATGAGTAAAACAAAGTTTTTATTTGAGGATAATTTTGAAAAATTGAGACCACGCAAAAAATAAATTTATTGGTATTGCCATGAATGAAACCTCAAAAACGTACTAAATTAAGTAAGCTTAGGAAAATATTTACGGGAAACATGAGCAAAAAACAAAGCCCCCACAAAAAGTAGAATTAAACTAAGCACCACCGCGCTACTCGCCGGAACATCAAAATAGAAGGAACTTAAAATACCAATCGTAATCCCGATCAGATTAACAATGACACTGATCAAAAGAGAAGCGCGAAAGCTTTTGGCAAATTGCTGGGCGGTTAAAACCGGAACAACCAGGAGGCTGCTAATCAAAAGTCCTCCGATAATCTTCAGGGAAAGCGCCACAAAAGCACCAATCATCACCATAAAAAGCAATTCAAAGTAGATTCCAAATTTAAACTTACTACGAAAGAAATCCGCATCAAAGATAAAACACAAAAACCTGTTATACAAAAGAGTTATTACAGCAATAAAAAGGAGGCTCATCAAAATAAACATCCCCACTTCTTGTGAAGTAACAGTGAGAATAGAGCCAAAAAGATATGTTTCCAAAGCAATTGGATTGTTCTTAGCCAGATGCACACACAAAAGCGCAATGGCAATTCCTCCCGAAAGAATCAGCACAGAAATAGCCTCTTTCGGAAGTTTTTTCTGTCTACCCAGAAAATAAAGCAGAATACTCGCCAAAACAGAGACAGCAGCCGCAACAAAATGAGGAGTAAGATTAAAAAGCACTCCGATCCCCACTCCTGCCAAACTTGTATGCGCAAGCATGTCCGACATAACCGCCTGCCTTCCTGCGACAAGAAAATTCCCCAGTATGGCGGCGATAATAGCACAAGCGTAACCAATCAGAAATGCCCGTAAAATAAAGTCGTAAGTGAAAAGTTCCAGCATAATTTATAAATTAAATACCAAATGTCATTCTGACCCCCGACATTGCCCGGATGCTAATACAATCATTTAATGATAAACCTAAATTGATTTGAGAGGAAAGGCAACAAAGCAATGT
>JANQMV010000003.1 GCA_028279865.1 Candidatus Altimarinota bacterium
AAAAAAGTCTGAAATCCAAGCAGTAAATAACGATGCCGAAGGTGTCTAAGATCAAACGTCTTATCAACGTTACGAACACATTATACAATAAAAAACATAGCAATGCAAGCGAATTACAAACTTTTTTCTAAAAAAAGTTATTAAACTCTCAAAGCAATCTGATTTAGCCAGTTATTTAGAGGATAGAGAGCCCTAAAAGCCTGCGCCAAATCTTCTAAAAAATCTTCACCGAGAACCTGCGCATCGCTGAGAGGATGAAAGCCCGCAAAACTTTTATAGCGTAATAATTCAATTTCAGGATGATCTTTCGCAAAACCACGAGGGGCAGTCTTCAGTTTGGCGTCTACCAAGCAATAGTATTTTTCAAAATCAGGATGATGAATTATTTTTTTTAATTTTTTCGGATTACTTACAATTTCATCACGAATCGCACTAAGCCATTTTGCTGTAGGTCTGTAAGCCCCGCCACCAAAAAAGCTGTTATCAGGCTGAAGATGTAGATAATATCCCGCTCTTTCACACATTGCGGGACGCCCTCCTTTTAGAAAAAAAACCGCAAGATTTGTTTTATACGGAATGCCTTTTGAATAGCGCGCATCCCGATAAATCCGAAATATATATGGAGTTTCAGCATCACGTAGACTCTCATCAAAAAGTGCCAATCGATCCATTAGATCATCCGCAAACTTCTTTAATTCTTTCCTCGCAGCTTCATATCTCGGCTTGTTTTCTACGAACCAATCACGGTTATTATTGAGCTTGATATCTTCTAAAAACCTGAAGGTTTTTTTGGTAAAATATGTCATTTTCTCATTCGTTAAAGGCATTTGATTATGCCTGTTTTTCGATCAGGTTTCCAGAGCATTTTTGATATTTATTTAGGTTTAGCTCTTCCTGTGCAACAAGCTAAAACATTTTGTTCACTGAACAGATTGCTTTAGCTGTCTGTCTTACGCCCTTCAGCCTATGAACGTAAAAGTGATACAATTTTTGATTGAGACAGCTAAATCAACAGAAAATGTCATATCAATCGTCATACTTGCTCCCGTTCTCCGTAGGTTTATTCCGAAGGATGAATGTCCAGTATCTTGAACCGAACGTTGTGCTTACAGATTCCGGACATTTATCCGCCAAGGTGGAAGCCAGAAAAATAACAAATCAAGAGTTTAATCCTTCCACTTAATCGAACAACCCATACTCGGAAACTGCTTCTTTGGTCCTTCACCTGTTTGAGCGACTTGGCGCATTGCGTTGAGTAATTCAGGGACACGCTTGGAAGCATCTCCCATACGCGCATCATCAATACGTCCTCGGTACTGAAGGTCACCTTTATTGTTAAAACCAAAGAAATCAGGCGTACAAACCGCCCCGTATTTTTTACCAATGGACTGATCTTCATCAATCAAATACGGGAACTCAAAACCGTGTTGCTTCGCAAAAAGTTTCATGTTCTCCGGAGAGTCTTCCTGATATTCGGTATAATCATTCGACATAATCGCCAAGACATTCACGCCTTCATCAATCAGCGTCTTCGTATCTTCAGCAAACCTTGCAGCCACCGCCTGCACATAAGGACAATGATTACAAATAAAAGCAATTAACAAACCTTTTTCACCCATTTGTTCGCTCATGGTATAGTTTTTTCCATCAGCATCTTTAAGTTTGAAATCCGGCGCCTTCCAACCAAAATCACACAGAGGAGTATCGAGTAACATATTGAAGTATTTTAAAATATATCAACCTGAATTATAGCTCAAAATTTAAAAAAAATCCGCCACTTCTTCATCACGAGGAAAATATTTTGTGGAAACAATTTCTCCACTCGCATCAAAGAAAACAAAAGCATGTTGTCTGACAATTCCATATTCATCTTTAAGCTCCTTACTCTTGTCATAGTCAACCTCAAGCAAAATCACCCCGGCAAAGTTTTCCGGATTATCCGCAATTGCTTGTTTGGTAGCCCGACAACTGGTACACCAGTCCGCCGCAAAATACAGAGCAAACTTTTGCTGTCCTTTGAACTGCGCAAAAAGTTCAGGCGTATAGTCTTGCAAAATTTGTGTAGCTTCCTGAGCTGAGTCGGTTCCTTCAACTTCGTCAATCTCATCTGTCGCTTCCACAGCGGAAGAAGTTGGTTCAGAAGTTTCATTTAAAACCGGCGTTTCCCCTTGAGGTTTTGGGCTACCCTTATGATTACAGGCAGATAAAACAAAGAGTATTAATACTGCCAAAAAAATTAAACTATTTTTTTGCATAACAACATGGGTTAAAAATTAAATTACTCTTGGTCTTTAAACTTTACTCCCCTCTCTTATAAAAGCAAGTTCCTCTAAAGAAATCCGATCAAAACAAAATTCGGATTTAAGAGGATTCTAATCTTGGTTTACGTAAAAAACTCACAAGCCCTATCACAAGGGGTAAAGCAAAACCAAAAAGAGCAAAAAGAGACGAGGCTTGCAAGCCTTTTATCATAACATAATACAGTTCAAATCCAATCAAAACATTAAACGGCAAAGTAACACCAACAGACAAAGCCATACTAATCGCCACGACTTCCTCAGCAAGTTTTTGATTGGGATGATAAACACTTTTGAGCACTTCCTGCATACAAAGCGGCGCAAGAACATAAGAAGCTGAAGCCATCAAAATCGCCATTGTAAACATACTGCCTGTGTCATACCCTAACCAATAGCCCAAAGAAGTACCAAACAGCCCTCCCAAAACAGGAATTGCAATTCCCACAAAAAACACCGACCCCATTTTACCTCTTAATTTCCCAATACTATCAAGAGCTCTTCTTCCCATTTCAAAGAGGAAATACAAAAGAATCGGCATAAAAAACAAGCCAAAAACAATCGAATTAACCCTTTCCGGCAACATCTCTCCAAAGAAAACTCCCAAAACAATAGAGACAGGTAAAATCGCCAAAGACCATTCTTCTTTTAAAATAGGTATGATTGTATTGAGCCTAATCCCTAACTTCCACATCACAATCAAAACAGCAGGAAGCTCCATCAACGCCAACCAAATCGCTACACCGGGATTAACATAAACCCCCAGAGCATCAAGAAAAGCCATTGCAGCAATAAATGTTCCCACACTTACCGAGCCAAAGTGCGCCGCAATTGAAGTTTGCGCGACAGGCTCAAAAGAACTCCATCGATTCAACAAAAGCAAAACCAATAGCGTCCAAAATGACGCAGCCAAAATAACCACAATCCCCGGAATAACAATCATTTGCCATGATTGCCCGATAATTTCACCACCGCCAACAAAGCCGATTTTAAACAAAAGATAAATCACTGTTACCAGGTAAAGTAACTCGCGCAATTTGGCTGCTCTTTCAAAACTAGTCTTCGATCCTTTGCCAAAAAGCAAAAGCGACCTTTTTCCTATACGTAAATAATCAAAAGCAATTCCTATCAAAAAGGCACCGATCATTATTAAAATTTCAATTGGCATGAAGCGATAAGATCAATTATTTTAGAAGGCATACAAAATCGAACAAGAACATTTCTGGTTTTTGTACAAACAGCCTTTTTCAGACAAAACCTATTGATATTAACAGGCGCAAGAAAAACAGGCTATTTACTTTATAGCTTAATTTTTCCCTTTCTACAAGAAATTCCAGGTTTTTATAGACTCAAACTCTTTCTGTATAAAAAACTGACGCATGTTGTTCAGTGAGCGGACTGCTTTAGCTGTCGGCCTTACGCCGTTCAGTCTATAAATGCGAATAGATACATTAATTAAAGACTCATAACTATTTCTTCATTTTTGCAACCTTCTCCAGAACTTTTTGCTTTTGTGTCTCTTGGAAATCCACAAGTTTTTTCGCAACATCTTGATCAGTCGTTCCCACAATACGCGCTGCCAGCAAACCGGCATTTTTAGCATTATCTACGCCAACAGTAGCAACCGGCACACCACCGGGCATCTGTACGATGGAAAGCAACGAATCAATTCCTTCAATCGAGTTACTCGAATGAACAGGCACGCCAATAACAGGCAAAGGAGTCAGGGATGCCACCATACCGGGCAAATGCGCCGCCCCGCCGGCACCGGCAATAATCACTTTTAAGCCACGTTCCGTAGCACTTTTAGCATATTCCACCATACGTTCGGGAGTACGATGAGCCGAAACAATCGTCATTTCATAAGCCAAACCAAAATCTTCCAGAATATCCGCAGCAGCCTGCATGACCTTTAAATCCGAATCACTACCCATAATAATGGCAACAAGAGCTGTCTTATTCATCTGAAGTAATGGTTAAAGTAGTACGCACATCATTCATTTTTTGCAACGCTTTTTCAAGTGTTTTTTCAAAAATCACAGCATGCCCCATCTTACGCGAAGGGCGTACCTGCTCTTTACTATAAAAAGTATACTGAACATTTTTAATCGCCAAAGCATCCTCCAATCCCACATATTTGGTCTTACCCGTTGCGTTTTCTGCCAACAGATTCATCATCACACAGGGCATCAGCTGCTCGGTTGACCCCAGAGGCAAGCCAAGCGCAATACGAATTTGTTGCTCATACTGGGAAGCCAGATTGGCACTGATCGTATGGTGACCGCTATTGTGCGGACGTGGTGCGATTTCATTTACATAGATTTGACCTTTTTTATCAATGAAACACTCAATGGCGTAAATACCGATAAAATTGAGTTTTTCCGCCAAATTTTTGGCAATAGCAAAAAGTTCTTCTTTTTCAATTTGCGTAATCTTTGCAGGTGCGACAAGGTAATCCACCATATTTGTCGCAAAGTCAAAAACCATCTCAATGGGCGGGTAAATGGCGATATCTCCAGCATCACCACGTGCCAGGAGAATGCTAATTTCTTTCTCAATTTCAATCACTTCTTCAAAAGTTGAATCCACGGCTTTTGCATTTTTAAGAGAATCCGCATTCTCATGAATCGTCACACCATAGCCATCATAACCACCCGTACGCCATTTCTGCACGACGGGAAAAGTTCCGTTGTAGTTTCGAACCTCGCTAGCAGCGACATACTCAAATGCCGGAATCGGTGCACCGGCGTCTCTGAGGACTTCTTTTTGTTTGCCTTTATCACGAATCCACTCCAGAGTTTCGGGAGAAGAAACAACTCTGATTCCATCAGCTTCCAGTGCCTTGAGTGCGTCAATGTCAATACTCTCTGTCTCAAAAATAACCACATCATGTGCCTTGCCAAATTCAATAATTTTTTGCGTATCGTCAAAATTACCTTGCGTAAAACTGGCGACATATGAACGTGCCGAACAGTTTGCGTCCGGGTCGTAAGCTGAAATTTTTACGGGAAAATGAATCGCTGCTTGTGCGAGTAACATAGCTAATTGTCCGCCGCCGAGAATGCCAATTTTTTGTGTTTTCACGGAAGGCACTATAGCATATCTGTAGTGCGTTACAAAACTGTTTGGGGGATTTTGAGGGTTTCTTATGATTGATTATTTAAGTTTTGCGAACATATTTTTGCGATATGTTTGTTTTGGTAACATATTGTTAAACGCAAGAAAATACAAGTTTTTGTTTATGTTCTTAGTTTAAGGTTATAATTTAAGACTCTTCATATTCATCAACTTTAACAGAAATGCTAAATTTATCTGAAATTCTTGATAAGAATATTTTATGAAATAAGGATTTTACAGTATTCTCTAATTCTCTAACAATTCCATGACTAACTTGAATTTCCCCATTATGAACAACCTGATTTCTAATTGCCCACAGCTTAGAAATTGTTTTTTGAGGGTTGCTTTTGCATTCTTCAATATTTTTCTCCTCTGGAAAAAAGAGTTCATAGGCACTTACAAGAGATTCTCTAATATTTCTCTCAGGATTTCCTAAGAGTATTTCTAATGCACTCCAATAATTAAAAAACTCAGTCCGTGAAAATCTATAATTCTCGCTACTAAAAAAATTTGGAATAAAACTTAAACTATCGTTATCAAATTTTTCTGATAATAATGTAAATAGATGCAAAGGAATAAATCCGCTTTAACTTTCATAAAATTTACTTAAATGATCAACAAAGAGACTCCACGTTCCTGATAAATGACTATTTTGTCCTTTACTTATATCCTTAGAGTTAAGTTCTATTTGAGAATTCTTAATAAGATTAAAATGTAAAACTTTTGCTCCAATCCGCTTCTCTGAATCTTTAATTACCAATATTTTCTCCATTTCAAGAATTGACAAAATGCCAAAAAGGTCTTTTTGTAAACGCCTTCCTGCAGTATTTGGATTACCTGAGTAAACACCTTTTATTGATAGTTTATTATTATGCATATTTGCTGATATGCGTTGATCAATTTGAATTTTTTCGTTGAAGTTTACAAAGTGAGAATTTAGGCTAATTTTAAACTTAAAATGTGTGTCGTTGTACTTATCATTAATATCTTCTAGTGTTCTTTCAATAATCTCAATAAAAAATTCTAAAGAGTTTTCTTGAAACAAATTTTTAATACTACCGGGGGTTTTATTTTTAGGCTCAAAGCAAATCCAACTACTAAAACCACTCCATTCATTCATGCTTGTCCAATAATCAATAGATATTTTCTTATTATCAGACAAAATAAAGTTATAAACTTTATAGAAAACATGAGGCAATACATAAAAAATATCACTTACAGAAATCAAATCATAATTCTTCTCAAGTAATTGTGATAGTTTTTCTAGGGAAGAATGAGGTCTTAAGGGTTTTAAAATATCATTTTCTTTATTATAAAAGCCTTTCAAATCAAAGGGATGTAAACGAATATTTCCCTTTTCATCTCTATTAGTTTTTGGATCTTTTTCTTTCTCTTTGAGAATAGATTTTGAATACTGATCAAAGTCTTTTAACACCGTTAGTAATATTTTGTTTAACTTATTCATCATATTTTTTAAAATACCCTTAAAAACTTCAGCAAAAAGTTATAAAATGTAAAGATTATTCTAAGTCTATACTTTATTATACTCCTACTAATGTCTTAGATCTTCTTAAATCTGTATAAGGATTTTCCTCATCCTGACTACGTACAAATCTAAAATTATCAGATGCTACCTTAAGTTCTGTTTCTTCAATGTATTTAATTTTTTCACTTTTATCAGCATTTCTCAATGAAGCAGGCAATCTAGAATTAATGTACAAAAATAGATCGCTACTTTCACACTGCCCAGTTTTTTTGTCTACAGGAATAATTCCGTGATTTTGCCAAGTCTCAATATCAATATTAGATTCTAATGTAAAAATAAAATTACCATTAAAACTTAATGATCCAATTTTGTTTGCCCCATGAAGTAAGTCAAATCTTTTATACATAATAAACCTTTTTCACATTATACTAGCAAGCAATTTTTCTTAGTTCGTTCATTCTAGCACACAAAGACAAAAAAAGCAATTGGCGTCTTTCCTGAGAATAGTCAATATATTCATGGTTAGGCATTTGCAGAATTAATTTTGCTATCTCAAGTTTATCAACTGTTAGAATTTTTTCAATAGCTATACAAAAATATTTTTTCCAATTTTTATCATTATTAACATAATACTTAATTAAATCAAAAATATTCTCTTCTTCTCCTTGCTCATTAAGAATATAAGTATACTTATTGCCCAAAACATAATTTTGGACAAATTGATCCTGGTTCTCCAAATAATTTTTGACTTTATCTTCACCTAGCTCAAAAAGTAAACTACTTCCATGATCATACAAATCAGTAAATCGTCTCTTATCAACCATAAACTTAGGATCTGTTGTTAATTGTTGAAAATTAATTCTTGAGTTTTCAATAACACCCCAATTTTCATGATGACGATCCATATTACCAATCCACGCATCAAAAACAATCATATTAATCAAGCTTTGCAATAAATCTTGAGGAGCATAATATCTTTGTTTAATTGATTCTTCTACTTGGGACAATGTCAGTTTGTCAGAAGGCATACTGTCAACAATCTTAATGCCATATTGAATTATATGCCCTCGTGGAAAAATATTTTTTACTAAAGCCCCAATTGGCATCCATTCAGCAGGTAAACTACCTGAAAATTTCTCCTTGAAAAAATCAACTAAAGGTTTTGGCATAGTCTTTATCCATGTCTTTTGGATTCTTAAGTTAGCTAATGCACCTAATTTAGATGCCATAAATTCAGCTAAAATTTCTCTTGAATTATGTGAATAACTTTTCAAAAAATGTTTAACCATATGAGGTCCTTTACCCAAGACAAGTCTTGGTCTTGAACCACCAATTACTTCGACTTGAATTGGCTTATATTGATTAAAATCTAACTCTGTTATTGAAAAGTGCCTCATTTAGTAATTTAAACTTTATAATTACAATCTGATTATATCACAATCTCTTTAGTGTAAACTAACCCCTCCAATAATCTCTCCCCCTCTACACTATTTTTCACATAACACATAGCATTAACAAGCAATTTTTATATCCCGAATCTAGCTCAGCAACAACAAAACAAGCCCCAAAATCCGATCTTTTTCCTTTGGATCACTCTCCGCAATCAAAAGCGTCAAAACTGTCAAAGCCTCCGGAGTCATCTTCTGTTTATTCAAAACATTCGTTTTCTCCAAAAACCAAACAAAAGCAAACGCCCCCGACCTCTTATTCCCATCATTAAAAGGATGATTTTTGACAATAAAATAAAGTAAATGAGCAGCCTTTTCCTCAAGCGTAGAATACAAATCCTCACCCCCAAAAGACTGAAACACATTACCAACAATCCCCGCCAAAGCATCTTGCCTCTTCTCCTGCGCAAAAAGATCAGTTGCCTCTTTCTTACCAATCAACTCTTCCTTCAAATCAAAAATAGCCTTTGCCAACTCCCCCGCAGTTATTTCAACCTGCTTCTTGCTTACCCCCCTCTTCGGCAAATCCGATTTATCATACGCATCAAGAGAAAACCACGTACCCGCAAAGGTTTTAACCAGCTCCAAAACCTGATCAGCCTTAACCACCGACTTACCAACTGCCAATTTCTTCACATCATCCACCGCCCTCAAAAAAGCCTCATAATTCTCAACAATACGAGAAGGATTAATCGTATAACCATCAACAATATGCGAACGCAGTGTTCTTGTCGCCCATTGGCGGAACTTTGTAGCTGTTTTCGAATTTACTCGATATCCCACAGAAATAATCATATCAAGATTAAAGTATTCAACTTGATAAGTCTTCCCATCGCTTGCAGTTGTTGCAAAAAATGCAACAACTGATTTTCGGCTTAATTCCTTGTCTTTAAAGATATTTTTAATATGTCTGGATACAACGGACTTATCCCTTTCAAAAAGGGTGGCAATTTGGTCAAGGCTTGCCCAGACAGTCTCTCTACCCAAATCTTTACGCAGCTCAATCGCCCCGTCCTTTGCCTGATAAACAACAACTTTTTTATTTTTAGACATAATATTATTTTAAAAAATAGCAAAGTTCATCTTACCTTTCTTTAGACTCTTTGCCAATTAATTGTTTTTTTAATTTTCTGAGTAATTTAAAAAAACTCCAGCAAACGCTGAAATTCTTTATGGTGGGCGATATAGGATTCGAACCTATGACCCCCTCGGTGTAAACGAGGTGCTCTAGCCAACTGAGCTAATCGCCCGAAAAACTTGATGTCTTACTACTTAGGCAGAATTGGCGCCAAAAAGTTAGATAAGTATCAAGCGAAGGAGATTCTAACAACCTCATTTTTAAAATGCAAGAGAAAATTAACAAAAAACTTTATTTCTTTTTCTCAGCCTTTTTTGCAGATGTTTTCTGCGATTTTGACTGAACGCTTTTTGACTTCTTCCCTGGATTCTTTTCCTCTTTTTTATTTTCTTTCTTTTCAAGTTTTTTCTCTACTTTTTCTACCTTCTGCTTTCCTTGCTTCTTAGGTGCAACTTTCACATCCTTTTTCCCTTTTTCAACCACCTTCACCTCCGACCAACGCCTGATCTTATCCTCCACAACATCCCGACTCACCGCATAACGTTCACGCGAAAGGCGAATTAACTTTTCACGCCGCGCTTCATCTTCCTCAATCTCCGGCGGCGGCAAAGTCGCCGCAGAAAAGACTCGCGACGGCATCCCGTCAATCATTAGTTTTGTATAAATCTGATATTTCGGCAAAGCCACAATATCATTGGACGAAACATCCTCGGAAAACTGCTGTTCAAAATACGCCGCATCATCATAGCCCACCTGAAAAGTAATCAAAGTACCCACATTTCCAAAAACCGCACTACGCACCTCATCACTCATCTGCTCTATATACTGATTCGCCATCGTGAGATTCAAGCGATACTTACGTGCCTCAGACAATATTGTCGCAAAAGAATCCGTCGCAAAATTCTGAAACTCATCCACATAGAGATAAAAATCCCGACGATCTTTTTCCAAAATATCCGCACGGCTCATCGCATCCAACTGAAACTTGGTAATCATCATCGCTCCAAGTAAAGCTGAATTATCCTCACCAATCTTCCCCTTCGACAAATTCACCACCACAATCTTCCCCCGATCCATCGCAAAACGTAAATCCAAAGAAGACTTCACCTGACCGACAATGTTCCGAATCACCGGCGAAGAAAGGAACTGCCCCACCTTATTCTGAATCGGTGAAATCGCCTCCGTACGCTGACGATCGGGCATTTTCTCAAACTCATCCACCCAAAAACTCTTCACCATCGGATCAGTCACATTCTTCACCACCTTCCTCCGAAAATCCTTATCCACCAACATACGTGGAATTCCCAACATCGAGGTATTCGGAAATTCGATTAAAGCCAGAATCGTATTCCTCAAAATATGCTCCAAACGCGGTCCCCACGAATCGGCATAAAGTTTTTTAAATACGCCCAAAAGCCCGGAAGCTACTAATGGTCTCTGCTCCGGAATACGCGCTTCCAGCATGTTGAAACTCACCGGAAAGCCGGTGTCAGAAGGATCAAATACCACTAAGTCATTACTTCTATTTTTTGGCACAAAATCAATCACCGCTTCAGCCAAATCTCCGTGCGGATCAATCACTGCTACACCTTTTCCGTTCTGAATATCAGAGAAAACCATATTTTCAAGTAAGGTTGATTTCCCCATCCCCGTTTTTCCGATAATATACACATGACGACGACGATCATCCAACTTCATTCCAAACTCTTTGTCCTCTCCACGAAAATTTGTCCTACCAAGTAAAGTAAACTCATTTGCAGGTACATGATGCTCTTGAGGTAAATCCAGCGGACTTTCCATTTTCTTGGAAGTCACCCAATCAATATTTGGATTAATTACAGTCTCGTTCGGTAAGTGGAAAATTGTTGCAACCTCTTCTGTGTTGAGAATAATCGGATTCACGATTGACCTCTGCTGAAAACGTCTGAGAATTAAATTATTCTTTTGATTAAAAGTACGAATTACAAACTTATTTAATTGTGGCAGGCTAAACTGCTGTAAACTACTCACAATTTCCTTCAACTTCACATCCGCTACATAATGATTTTCCGGTCGAGGCACATAGACAATTCTCAAATTTGCCTCAAATCCAAGCTTGGTAATTTTACCCATCGCTGCCATATCACCTGTCTCACGATCATGCTGAGCAGACATTTCCTCTTTGAGTTCTTCCGCATTGGGATCATTTTCATCTAAAACAACAGAGGATAATGTTCCCGCTCCGCGCGCACCAAATACCCAAAAAACAAAACGCAACGGCGCATTCAAAAGCCTGGTAACAAACCCCCGTGACAAATAAATCTTCGAAAACCTTTTATTTAACCAAAAATTATTCTGCGCAAAACCTTTTGCCAAAATACGCAATAACTTAATCCCCCTTTTTCTCCACTTATCATTGATTGGTCTGATCACAAGCTGAATCCAAGCTTGCTCGTCAGTTGCATTTAAGCGTGTCAGTGAAGCCGTAATACCGGACAAAGGATCAACCGCCTTACGTGTTAACTTATCTTCAAATTGTGTATAACGCTTGATCGGATAAATATAAGGATCATCCAATTCCATTTCCGCACAAATGGCTGTTTTCAAGCCCTCCTTTCCATCATAAGGCACAAGCCCTTCCACATTTTTTTCAATCTTTGGATTTTCGTGAGCAACAAATCCTTTCTTGGCATAGTCCTTGATTTCCTTAATTTCAATATCCGGATACTGCGCATAGAGCTGGCTTTCCACCAACGTCTTAAAACGCAACGGCATCCAGGCATAAAAACGAATTTTTTGTTCTACGTTAGCAATTTCAAAAGAAAGTTGTTGTTCAACCTTCCCCCAAAAACGATCCCACCAAGAATAGTTTTCAAAAATACCGTAAAGCGAAGCAAACATTTGTTCTGCTACAATCGGTCCTTTTTCGCTGTCACGTGAAACTTGAATTTGCAGTACGGTTGTTTCCATTTTTTTAACCCTGATCTCCCGTAAATTCACAACAAAAAAGCGCAAAACCAAAACAAACACCAAAAATCCAATCAAGATTTGCCAAATATGTTGTAAAAAAAATTCTGTCATTTTGTTTTTTCTGTTGAACCGCTTAACAATTTACATCAACCGCTCGAAAATCTAAAATAAAAACTCACTAAGATCATCATAAATAAGATTTTAAGATTATACTCTTTTTAATAAATTTGTCAATCAAGATTCACTAAAATCATTAAAAAAATGGCGAAAAAAATAATCTTACAAACAAGTTATAATAAAAAAAAACAGAGCTACACTTTTTTTCAGCATATCTCTGTTTTTTAAAATCTAAATTAAACAGTTAGTCTGCCGTCTCACCTGTTCCCGTTTCAACTTGATTTTTCTTTTCCACTGTAATGACAAGTTCTTCTGTCGCAATTATCTTGTCATCTTCATCATAAGCAACAACTTTATAAGTATTATCTTCTCCCACCGTAATATTATTGTATTGCGGATCAGCTGTATATTTCCAAGTTTCATCTCCTGCCTTAAAGCCCTGCAAAGTATAACCACTCACTATAATTTTTGCCGCATTGCTTGGTGCAGTACCATTAAGCACAAAGCGGGTTTCTGTTGTCGTGAAATCTTCTCCTTCATTTGGTTCAACAATCTTCAATTCACCCGTAACTTTTACCGGTTCGGTTGCTTCTCCTTCTTCGCTTTCAGCTGTCAGATCCTCTCCCTCTTCTTCTGCTATTGGAGTCTCTCCTTCTTCTTCCTTCACGTCTCCGTAGATCAAAGTAATCACGGCAGCTTGACTTCTCTTTCCTTCAGCATCTTCTGCAAAGACTTCATATTTATTTTTCCCTTCTTCCAAATTACCATATCGAATATCAGCATTATATTTCCACTCTGTGTCACCTTCTGCAAAAGATTGTAAGGTGTAATTATTTACAATAACTTTTGCGGTACCTGCTTTCACAGTACCTTCAATTCTTTGGCTTGTACCTGTAATTTTAAACTCCTCACCGTCTCCGGCAGGTGAAGTAATAACCGGCTTTGAAACTTTGACAATGCCATCCGTTTCTTCTAAATAATCCGCCTCCATACCTTCTTGAACAGTCGTTCCACCGGTATTGTTGACACCGATATTCTTTCCTTCTGTATTAAAAAGGTACCAATTTGATAATTTAAATTCATCGGACAACATCGCAACTAATTCTACATCTGCAGCTCCTTCAGTTAAGCTTTGCATTTTCGCATCACTTAAGACAATCTCCTGACCAACACCAACATTTGTACTTGTCACAACCTTGTCTTCAGAATAGACATCAACCGCTACTCCCCCTTTAACAACTCTTAAAATGTCCGGCTCAACATCCAAAATCGCCCCTTTCGTTTCTGCCTGGAAAGAGTCTGTCTTGATTAAGAATGTCGAATTAGGGTTAATATCACGATCAACATCAAGCCAAGCTTCTCCCCGATTCAAAGTCAAAGATGTGTGTAATGTTTGGTTCTCCTTACGTAATTCACTAATCACCATTTCACTATCACCATTTAGTGTAATATGATGTTTCTCAAAAAGAGAGATCTTCACCCTACTTCCAGGTAAAGCACGTATTGAATCACCTTTAAAGAGTTTAATTGTACTCTTAGGAACAGAGGTCCAGTCCGTCGCCCCCCAAAGCATCACCTTGGCATCACCTTCTATTGTTTGCATATAGGCGTACGAAGTCTCTGAACTAGCGCGATTACCGATATTGTCCCAGAAACGCACGAGGAGAAAGACAATTAATCCTAAGATAATCAGAATTAAAAAAGGCACAAGATATGCCATAAAAGATTTTTGAGGAGGAGTTCTTTGATAACGCATTTTTAAATTTTAAAGTTATAAATTAATTGTTTTAAAGCCATTTTCCCAGCTTACTTCATTTTAGTACTATTTTTAATTTTGTCAAAAGAGTAAAGCAGTCAAGAAGCAAGCTTCTCTTGACAAAAAGAGAATATATCAAATTATAATGAAGTAGCTATAATATTATGGAATGCTTATTACAGTTGAAATGACACAACCAAATTCAAAAAAGAGCAACCACAAAGGCTGCCCTTTAAATCATCCATCATCTAGCTCTCCTGAGGAATCCCCACCATTGAAAGACGATTACGCCCCTGTGAATCAATTTCCATCAATTTCACATTCACCGATTGACCTTCTTTCAAAACATCAGTCACTTGATTAATGCGCTCTTTGCTAATCATTGAAATATGTACAAGGCCTTCCTTGCCCGGCATGAATTCAACAAAAGCACCAAAATCCATAATTTTTACAACTTTTGAACCATTGTAAACTTTTCCAACCTCCGGTTCCGCAGTTAAGCTTTTTACCATTGCAACAGCCTTCTCCGACATCGCAGCATCGGTTGAAGCAATAATAACAGTACCATCATCCTCTATATCCATTTGTACTCCTGTTTCATCAATAATCTTATTAATTGTTTCTCCTCCCTTACCAATCACAACACGGATTTTATCCGGATGGACTTTTAGAGTAATTAATCTAGGGGCATGTCTAGACATTTCTTTTACTTGAGGAATCACATCGGTCATTGCCTTCAAAATATGCAGACGCCCTGTTTTTGCTTGAGCCAAAGCTTGTTTAAACATTTCCGTTGTTAAACCTTTCACTTTAATATCCATTTGAATAGCAGTAATGCCGTTTTCCGTTCCTGCCACCTTGAAGTCCATATCTCCACCAAAATCCTCTTCATCTTGTAAGTCTGTCAAAATCTTAAAAACACCTGTTTCAGGATCACTCATCATCCCCATTGCAATCCCTGCTACCGGCTTTTTGATCGGCACACCGGCATCCATTAGTGCTAGAGTAGAACCACAGACTGCAGCCATCGAACTTGAACCATTACTCGCTAAAATTTCAGTAACAGTTCTAATTGTATAGGCAAACTCCTCTTTCGAAGGCAAGACATACTCAAGCGCACGCTCTGCAAGTGCTCCGTGACCAATTTCCCGATTGCCTGTGAATAAACGTGGAGAAACCTCGCCCACTGAGAATGGAGGAAAATTATAATGATGAAAATATCTTTTTTTACTTTCCCCTTCAATCCCGTCAATAATTTGCGCATCACTGGGAGAGCCAAGCGTACAGGTTGTCAAACCTTGTGTTTCTCCTCTGGTGAAAAGACCCGACCCGTGCGTACGCGGAATAAACCCTGTTTCTACACTCAGACTCCTGATTTCATCAAGCTTACGTCCGCCCATGCGCAAGTCTTTTTCTAAAATATTTTTACGCACAATACCCTTCAATACCTTATTAAAAATCTCATTTACTTTGACCAAATCTTCCTCTTCCATTGCTTCAGCCTCAAGTTTTTCGGTAATTTCCGCTTTCAAAGCATCAAATTCAACATAGCGGTCAAGTTTTTTTGGAACATTCAGTAAAGCATTTTCAATTTTATCTGCATACTCCCCCTTGATAATTTCTTCAATTCTTGAATTTGTCTTCGGAGCCTCCACTACAATTTTTTCTTTGCCTATTTCATTTTGGATATCTTTAATAAATTTACAAATTTTCTGACCTTCAGCTTTACCAAACTCAATCGCTTCCAACATCTTTTCTTCAGAAACTTGCTCGGCTCCCGCCTCTATCATGACCACATTGTCCAAAGTTGTTGAAACGACCAAGTTTAAAGTACTCTCTTCCATTTGTATAACAGTAGGATTCAACACAAAAGCATCATTAATCAATCCCACACGCACAGTTGCTGTTGGTCCCTCAAAAGGTGCCTCAGAAATTGTCAAAGCAATAGAAGCAGCAATCGCTGAATACATATCATGCATATTCTCTTGATCATAAGACAGAGTTGTCAGCATCACTTGCATATCATTGTGGAATCCTTTTGGAAAAAGAGGACGCAAGGTACGGTCAATCACACGCGCCATCAAAACTTTATCATCAGAAGGACGTGTTTCTCTTTTAATAAAACGAGAAGATTTAATTATCCCCGCAGCATAAAGCTTTTCTTGGTAATTTACCATTAATGGTAAAAAATCTACATCACGAGCATTACGACTGATACAGCAAGTTGATAAAATCATCGTATCTCCATAGCTCACCGTACAAGCTCCGTTTGTTTGTTGAGCAAGTTTCCCTGTCTCGACAATGAGTTCTCCATCGCCCAAAGGCATCTTAAAAGTTCTTGGTTCCATAATAAAAAAGGTTAAAATATATTATTTGACCTTTTTGGATTCAAGATTAAGCTGCAAATTTTAGACTACTTATAGATCTTCACTCCCTTGAAAAGGGAACCGAGGGGTTTTAGCTTTCCTTGTGACTTTGAACCCCCTACCCCCCAATTGCTAAATTGCTAATAAGGGTGACTTTATAAAAAATCTAAAATTTGAAGCTGATTCTTGAGTTCCGGAAGGTCATTTTATTAAAAAAACAAAAGGAGCCGAAGCTCCTTAGGTCTTATTTTCTCAGTTTAAGTTCAGTAATTATCTTTTGGTATTCTGCCGGATTTTTATTTTTCAAATAATTAAGCAGTTTCCTTCTCTTTCCTACCATCAGGAGCAAACCTCTTCTCGAATGATTATCCTTTTTATGTGTCTTCAAATGCTCTGTCAAAGAAAGAATACGCTCTGTCAGGATGGCTACTTGCACCTGAGGAGAACCTGTATCTTTTTGATGAGATTGGTGTTTGGTAATAATTTGTTTTTTTGTTGAACGTTGCATTACGTTTAATTAATTAAAAATATAAATCATTTTGTTACCAGTATTTTTTACAAGCGTGATTCTAGCAACTGAATTCCATTAAAGCAAGGGTTTTTCCATAAGATCCTCCTTGAGAAGGTTGGGGGGCATAAACCGCAAGAAAACGAGTAATTTCAAGTTCTAAACTCTAGTTTTTAAAACGATTTTATTTCTTTTTTTTCTTTTTTTTCTGAGTTGGCAAATACTTGTTTTTACCTTGATGAGAAAGGCTTTGTCTTACTTTTCGAGGATATTCGCGATAAAAAGTTTTGACACTTCTCACGACCACATAAATTAGAATTGCAAAGTAAACAATCCACAGAAAGCGCATGGAAAAAAGTGAAATATTTTCAAGTCTGGCAAGTGTAAGTAGTGCTGCTGAAAAACCAAACCAAAACAGTCTGGAGGGATAGCTTTTGATCATTTTTTTCAAAATCTTATCCTCTGTTTTATTGCGATAAGCTTTTACAATTGAAGCAAATAGAATTAATGCTCCGGCAAAAACAAACATCACAATCCAATACTTAAAGTCCGGTCCCGGACTTGGGTCGAAGTAGTATTTCATCGTAAAAAACTTTTCCATTCTCTAAATAATTAAAAAAATAATCTTCGCTTAGAATCTTAGTCAGATTCCTTTTTGAAGTCAATTTCAAAACCCCTTCTCAGCCGTACAGCAAGTTTGCAACAAAACCAGAAAAGCGTTAATCTGCAAACGAATTCTTAAAAATAAATATGTATATTCTTACCATTAAAGAGCTTGAAAAACAGGAAAAAAGCAATCTCGCTCCTTATGCAATCAAAAATGTAGAATCTCAAGGAAGGGAGTTTTTGGAAAAAAAAGATCCTTTTCGTCTGGAGTTTCAAAGAGATCGAGATCGCATTATCCACGCAAAAGCATTTCGTAGACTCAAGGGAAAAACCCAAGTTTTCGTCAGTCATTACGGAGATCACTATCGCTCACGCCTGAGTCACACATTAGAAGTCTCGCAAATTGCACGCGATGTTGCTCGCAATTTAAAGCTAAATGAAGATTTAGCCGAATCCATCGCACTTGCTCATGACCTTGGACATACGCCCTTCGGGCATGCCGGCGAAACAGCACTCAATGATCTCATGCAAAGATTTGGTAAAAAATTTGAACATAATCAACAAAGCAAACGTATCGTTGAAAAAATAGAAAAAAAATATCCTGATTTTGATGGATTAAACTTAACTCACGAAGTGCGTGATGGCTTAATCAAACACCGCAGCGCTTATGATAAAGGCGACAAAAAAGACCTGCGTCAGCAAGCCTCTTTAGAAGCTCAAATTGTTAATCTAGCTGATGAAATCGCCTATCAAAACCACGATCTTGACGATGGTTTAAGGGCAGGAATTTTCCAAAAAGAAGATTTGAATAAATTAGATTTGTGGCAAGAAGCCAAAGCTAATGTTGCCACAAACCTTGCTGAAGATTTATGGATCAGCCGTGTAATTTCCGCCCTGATTCACTTAATGGTAATGAACCTATACGAAGGGACCCTCAACAAGCTTGAAAAATACAAGCCCCAAACAGTAAATGACATCTACAATGCTCCCGAATCTCTGATCTGCTTTACGCCTGAATTTGAACAAAAAAACAATTTTCTCAGGCAATTTTTGTATCTCAATTTTTACAAAACTGACACTGTTGTAAACCAATCAAGCAAAGGGCAAGAAACAATCAAAAAGCTTTTTTTTGCTTATCACAAAAACCCCAAACTGCTTCCCCAAGAAATCCTTGATAAGTCATCAGAAAACAGTATGGAAGATCTGATCAAAGACTATATAGCAGGTATGACAGACCATTTTGCTCTAGCTGCAGCAGAACATTTGACATAAGAATTTATTTTGATTAAAATCCAGCCGTTGGTAATTTTATATTTTAAAAAAAACTCACATGAAAAAAACAATTACAACAGTAGCAAGTCTATTTTTATTCACTTTGGTTTTATCAGCTTGTGAACTACCTGCAGCTAATGAAGATGATCAGACTGAAACACCTGCAATCATGGACGAAAACAAAGATGGAACTATGACAGAAGAAGATGATGAAGATATGATGGGAGAGGACGAAGATACAATGGGGGAAGACGAAAATGACGCGATGATGGAAGATGATGAAAACATGATGGAGGATGACAAAGACGCAATGGAAGAAAATGAAAATGGAGCTATGATGGAAAATGATACAAATATGGCGGAAGGTGAAGGAGAAATGATGGAGGATGATGAGAACAAGGCTATGATGGAAGACGATGAAGGAAAAATGATGGAAGCTGGGACTGAAGCAGAAGGAGCTGAAACCAAGTAATCTATCTAAAAAAATTAAAAAGAGTAGCTGTCTTAGCTACTCTTTTTTTTTATTTAAATTCTGCGACTATCATACGCCCAATGCAGAAGAGCCTGCCGCTGTTTACGCCGACAAGTCAACACACCAAGCACGCAATTTTTTTGAATTGCTCCAATATGTCGACGCATTGCTTTCCAACGCTTAATTTGCCTCTGGTCTTCTTCGGGAATCCTCCGACCATAATAATATCGGCAATACCACTGGAACCAGCCACGAGGATCCACAAGATGAATCCAACCTTTCTTTTGCCAGACTTTCAAAGACAAAGAAGCATCTATTTCAAAAAAATTTAAACTCGGCTTTTTCTTTTCCGGTGACAATTTTGCATTTTCATACCAATCGTGCGGAAATTCATCCCGACAATCTGTCATATACTTACCACCAAAAACGCCCAATTCAAGCATTTGTTTAGGAGTTAATTCCGGCTTAAATTCAGGATCAAAATTCTGTCCCATTGGCTCTGTTAAATAATAAGAACCTTTTTGCATTTTGTCGTTGATGATAATTTTTTTCTTCCTCATACAACTATAACAAAGAGACAATAATATCTTTCAGACAGCTAAAGCAATCTGTTCAAGACCTGTGAACAACATGCTTTAGCTTGTTGCTAGGTTTGATAATTTTTATCTACTTAACCCATCCATTTCTCAATCTCCCTCGCAGATTTTTTTTTCAAAGTCATCTGTTTCCGTTTTTTAATTTCAGTAAAGTTCTGCTTAAACAGTTTCCAACCATGCCAAAAAGTTGATGTCTCAAAAACTAAAAGATACAGGTTTGAAGCCAGTTCATAAAAGAACGTTGCCAGTTTAACTTTCCAACTAAATCCTTTCTGCCAATTTTTATAAAGCATGATATGGTGGTGATAAAATGACCACGTATTAATAGTCTGCCCTTTCGCCACTCTTTTCTTGCTTTTACGACTACCAATAATACCTGTATTCCCTTCCACCGAACGATCATGGTAAGCTACCGCATCTCTTAAAACAAAAGTTTTGAATCCTGCCAAACGCAGCCGGTAAGCCAAATCAACATCCTCCTTATAGAGGAAAATTGTTTCATCAAAAAATTCTTGATATACTTTGCCTTCCTTTTTTAGATTATAAGCAACTTTCTGCAACGCATGTTTACTCGCCAAAAACAACGCCCCAGACAAACCAAAAACCTCCTGAGCATTATTCGTCTTTCTGGCTTGTCCAGAATCT
>JANQMV010000004.1 GCA_028279865.1 Candidatus Altimarinota bacterium
AAAAGGAGAGGAATATATTTATTAAATTTTTAATTCGCGCTTAGTGCGGCAATACACTCAATCTCCACCAACGCCCCCAAAGGTAGCTTCGCCACCTGAACCGTCGAGCGAGCCGGATGATCTTCGGTGAAATATTTGGCATAAACTTCATTCGCTGCAGCGAAGTCCTCCATATTATCCAAAAACATCGTCGTTTTCACAACATTTGAAAAATCACAACCAGATTCTGCCAAAACAGCTTTTACATTTTTCAAAACTTGCTCCGCCTGTACAGTCACATCTCCCTCAATCATTTTCATCGTCTCAGGATCAAGTGGAATCTGCCCCGAACAAAATACAAGCCCATTCGCCTCAACTGCTTGAGAGTATGGTCCGATTGCTTGAGGAGCATTTTGCGTAGAGATAATTTTTTTCATAAATAAAAAGTTAAAGTCAATTTGGATCCCTCCCCTTTTAGGGGAGGTTAGGTGGGGTAAGCACTACTAAAGCGAAACAAAACTTTTATGTCTACTTAAGCACTTTTACCCCTCTCAGTCTCCCTTAAAAGGGGAGAAGTTAAGTTACTGATTCTTATTCCAAAGGATATTATACCCCTTCTCAAACGCATTAATCGACGCCACAATCACATCCGGAGAAGTTGCAGTTACAACAACTTTATTTTGATTCTTATCTTGCATCGTGATTGCCACTTTCACCGTTGCATCAACCCCGCCAGTGTTAATTTCCACATTATAATCTTTCAGACGTACTTCCATTTCATCACCGTGATTAATCGCCTTGCGTAAAGCCGTAATCAATGCATCAACCGTTCCTACTCCTTCTGCTTCGGCTTCTTTTTCTTTACCATTCATTCTGATTTTAATGCTACCGTGCGCTGCTCCGTACATTGAGCTGGTTACATCAAAATCAAGCACTTCAAGCATTTTTTCTTTAATCGACATTTCGCTCAGTGCTTCTTCAATTATATTTTGTAAATCCGATTTGGAAAGTTTTTTCCCTTTCGCAGAAAACTCCTGACAATCTTTAAAAATTTCACCCAGAATCTTATCTTCAAAATTAGCGTGGAACTCCTGACTTAAAATCTCTTTCAATTCTTCCTTGGAATCAATTTTTTCCCAAACCACTTCCTTACCTCCGATTCCGGCGGATTTGATTTCGTATAATTTATATTTCAAGAAATTATCCACTTCGTCCAAATTCGGCTCAATCGTCCCCGGTTCGGGCAAAATCTTCAGTGCAGAAACCGGATCCTTCAAACCGTTTCCAGTCGCAACACAGACAATCACATCATCGGGGTTAAAGAAATTTTCTTCCGCCAATTTCTTCACTCCCGCAATTGGTAACGCACCGGAAACTTCGACAAAGACACCCTCTTCACGTGCCATCGCCTGACCGGCATCAAGTGCCTCACGGTCACGTAATTCCAGACCAATTCCTTCTGACTCATGCAAAGCAGCAAGGATTTTTTTACCATCCAGAGGATTTCCGGCAGAGACTGCTGAACAGACTGTATTGGGTTTTTCCAATACTTCAAAATCCATCTTCTTTTCATTAAACGCCTTCACCACAACATTACAACCTGTTGGTTGTACTGCGATTAGTTTTGGCAGTTTATCAATCAATCCCAACTTTTTAAAATCTACAAAACCTTTCCAAATCGCCGCAAAATTTGTTCCACAACCAACCGGACAAACCACATAATCAGGTGCTTTCCAAAGAAGTTGCTCCACAATTTCATAAGCTTGCGATTTTTGCCCTTCTCCACGGAAGACATAGTCTCCTGCTAAATAAAATCCGTATTTTTCCGCCATTTCCTCAGCTAGCTTCGCGCAATCAGAATAAGTTCCGCGCACCTGAATTACACGTGCCCCGTACGACAAAGTTTGTGAAAGTTTACCAATAGGAGTTCCTTCCGGCACAAGGACATAACACGGGATTCCTGCAATCGAAGCATACGCCGCAACCGATGCCGCCATATTCCCCGTACTGGCAAAACAGATTGCTTCGGCTCCAAGTTCTTTGGCTTTGGTTACTTCCACCATCGTTCCTCTATCTTTGAAAACCCCGGTTGGATTTGCGCCTTCATTTTTAATATAAAGCTGATTCAACCCCAAATCTTTTCCGATATTTTTCGCATGCAAAAGAGGTGTTCCTCCTTCTTCCAAGGAAACAATTTTATCAAAATCCAAAATCGGATAAAGCGCCAAATACTTAAGCGCTGACAAAGATGAGTTTTTCAGGTTGTAGACATTCAATCTTTTTTTAACTTGCTCGAAATCATACAAACAATCCAGCGGATCACCACAATCCAAACAATTTGTCGCTGTGTCTTGCTCGCGATACTCTTTGCTACAAGTTATACATTTGAGTTTGTAAAACATTTTTTTTGATTTTAAATTCTAGATTAGCAATTTGTTTTGTCATCCTTCACGAATCCCGTTTGTGAGAGTAGTGAAGGATCTGCCCACTATCCACAAGAGATTCTTCGTCACTCACTTTTATATTTTTACTAAATGAGATTTCCTCAGAATGACAAAATAAAAAATCCTTTAGCAAAAACATTGCTAAAGGATGAGATTTTTCCCACGGTACCACCTTTATTCTCCCATATTAATGCGTCATTTCGAGCGAAGTCGAGAAATCTTTGTCCGATTAAACTCAACCTTTTCTTAAACGCAACTGGGGCACTTCATTTTACTTGATAACCCACAAGTTTCGGGAATGGTTCTAATCCCCCGTTTGCGGGGTTTCTTCCACTTACGCGCCCCGCTCTGCGGTGGCTCGTCTAGTGATTGCCAGACTCAAACGTATTTATAACTGCGATGTTGTGAATCGCATTTTACATGACTTTAATATTTTAGCAAGAAAAAAGTAGAGGCGCCCCGCCGTGGCTGAGCGCCTCTACCCCTCTGTCATCCCAGAATTCTATCCGCTTTAATAAAAAACATAAAAGTTGTAATATCTGGGATCTCTATACCCTGTAAAAACATAAAACAAAATTAGATTCTTGAGGTTTGTGACAGATTATTCCTCCGATAGATTCCAGATATTTTTCTTCCGCTATGCTACAGACAAGCCTGCACGGAAAATTCTGGAATGACATATCATAAAAAAAGAGAGCCTTTTGGCTCTCTTTTTTGTTTGTTTTAATTTAGAAAATTACCCCTGCACATACTCCTTCGTAATCTCCGCCGCCTTCAAGATATTCTCAGCAGTCAAGTTTGGCAAACATGCTCTGACATAATTTTTGCGATCTCTCGCTTCGCGATCTTCTTCGGAAAAGAAAAGGTTCGCCGGAATATAAACAACTCCACGTTTGGCAAGTTCAAGCATATTTTCTTCTGCCGGGACATCTTTGTTAAATCCGGGGATGTCTGCCAGATCAAAGGTTGAGTAATAGTAATTTCCTAAATATTCCATTCCTAATTCGTTTTGGAAGTTAATACAATTCTGACGCACGATTTCAATGTACTTCGCTCTTTCCTCGTCTCCCAAAACAACATGCGCCGCTCCCATATATTGACTTGGTCCGGGTACGAAGGTTACGTGCTGGAATTCTCCTTGAATATTTCCCGGAGCTTTGGCAAAAATTAATTGTTTCTTGAGATCAAAACCTTCCGGTAAATAGCCGTTTAAAATATTTTCAGTGATGAATTTATTCCCTTCTTTTGTGATTAAGTAGTCCCCAAAACGTAACCCGGTTGCTCTTTCGATTTTCGAACGTGCATCCATGCGGATTGTTCTTTTGGAAGCTTTGTCAAAAATCATCACTTTTTCTTCGAAAAATGAAGAATAAACTTCGTCTGTGATAATCAAGGCATTTTTCTTTTCCGCAAAATCAACCAAAATATCAACTAATTCTTCAGTTGCAATAAATCCGGTCGGATTATTCGGATCAATCAAAACCACCATTTTTACTTCTCCCTCAAAAGCTTCTAGTTTTTCTTTTGTTCCTGCTTCGACTTGCCCTGTTACTGGATCGATGCCGATTGGTAAAACATTAATTCCACGGTGTTTCATGATCATGTTGTACGGTGCGTACGCCGGAGATGGTGCAAGCACTGTGTCTCCTTCTTGAAGATAACCGATGCCTTCTGCTCCCAGCATTTTGAACAACGTTCCGATCCCGTGACTTACTCCACCGGTAAAGATCAAATCTTGGTAATCAATTTCTGTTTCCAATTGTTTTTTATAGTAATCCGCAATAATCGCGCGAATAATTGTTTCTCCTTGAGGATCGTGATAGTAGCCACCACTTACTCCCGCATAAGTAAACATTTGGAAAAGTACGTCTTTTTCTGTCCAATCAAGTCCCTGTTCGGCACTGATTTTAACTACATGCGCCATGAAAAAATCAAAATCACTTAGATTTGTATTTGCCTGTGATTCTGCGTAATTTGCTTTAGTTAATTCCTCAATTTCTTTACGTAGACTTGTGTAGTCATTTTTGTCATCAACAAAATGACGATCAAAGTTATTGAAGTGAGTGTCTAGAAAAACAAGGTAAGAATAAAAATTTCTCGAACGTACGTTTGGCGCAAATCCGTTTCCCGGATCTCCACGAGATAAATCCAAGACATTTTGAATTCCTACTTTTTCAATCGCGATTTCACGAAGATAGCGAAAAATCATAAAAGGATTATCTGTTTCCAAATCAAATCCCCACTGGTTATCTGTTAATTTTATAGGCATGGTTGCGTTAATTATTAGATAAATAAATTAGGTCAATTGGCTTTTAAAATAATAATTGACGAGCTAGTAGCTCTTGGCTTTTGACCGTCAACTTTTTGAAGTTGAACGTAATTTAGCAGAAATGCAGTAAAGTTTAAAGAAGATTTAATTGGGACATTATCCAGCTTGACAAATAATTAAAATTTAATTAATTTATGTCCCTCACAAATATCTTAAATTATTGATCAATTAAACATGAATTCAGGATTAGAACAAAAATTTGAACAACTTGAGGAGCAAGTTTTGGCAAGTACAGAAGAAACTAAGGTATGGAAAGATTTAACAACGAGATTGAAATTTATCAAAAAAATGGTGGCAAACAATCTTGATCAGGCGCTACTTGAGCTGGATGATCTTGGCAAATCAATTATCGACAAAATCTCACGAAAACACTGGAAGTCCCTTGAACAAAGCATTGAGGAAATCAAGACAGGTCTGCAGTCAATTCAAAGTATAACAGCAGATACAAGCGCAAGAGCAAAGGCAACGACTCAAGCTTAAAAATCTCCAATTGCCATTTCTCCTTACTTTTGCTAAATTACTCGCCAGTTAATCTGGTGTAATTAAACTAGTCTAAATCTTTAAAATTGTCTTTCCGGCTTCCACCTTGGCAGATAAATGTCCGGAATCTGTAGCCGAGACTTTACGATTCAAGACACTGAGTCTGTCCCGAATGCGGGAAAAAGCCAGCATGATAACATGGCATTTTACCTCAATTTAACTATTGTAAACAAAAACACCAAATCTCAAATAATTTGAAATTATAAAACACAATGAGTTCTATTTTTAAAAAAGTAAGCCTAAAAAAAGAAAGTAAAAGCAAACGATTTGTAAGAACTTCAAAAAAAATCGTTTTAAGTTTTTACCATAAATTCTCATTTAAAAACGGGAAAAAAGAAAAAACACCTCGTAAACTCAATATTGCCATTGCATCTATTTTAGCTTTATTGGGCGTCTTTGTTGTCTATCGTCTTTCTGTCAATTCATATAATTTCATCAAAGATTTTGAAATCAAAGACCTTGTTTTCATGCTTGGCACCGAAGTGAAACAAGATGAAAATGGCTATACGAATTTTTTACTTCTCGGCAAAGGTGGAGGAAATCACGACGGACCGGAACTTACCGACACAATCATCATTGCCAGCTTAGACCCGGCAACACAATCTGTCGCCATGCTTTCAATTCCACGTGATTTTTACATCCGTACGGAATACTACGGATCAAGTCGGATTAATGAAATCGTACGTAATGTTAAAAACCGCTTGGTTTACCAAAAAAAACATACTGAAGCAGAAGCCAGAGCAGAAGCAATTAAAATACTTCGAAATAAGGTTGAGGAGATTGTCGAGCTTGACTTACACTACTATGCAATGATTGATTTTAATGGCTTTAAGTCTGTTGTAGATGCACTGGGAGGAGTTGATGTTGTCGTAGAGCAAGATATTAGAGATACAACATATCCGGCTGATACCGGCTGGGGTTATCAAACTTTTGCGATCAAGAAAGGTCCGCAACACTTAGATGGAGCAACTGCGCTGAAATATGCACGCTCCCGTCATACAACATCTGACTTTGACAGAGCTTTAAGGCAACAGAAAGTTATTCAGGCAATTAAAGATAAAGCTTTTGAACTGAGAACTCTGACAAGCCCGTCAAAATTAAAAGGAATTTTTAATTCAGTGGATGAAAATTTTGAATCTGATTTGGAAATTGGTGAAATTATTACTTTTGCAAAACATATCTCCAAAATTCCCAGAGAAAACATTCTTTCCAAAGTGTTGGTAGATGAACCAACCTGGGAAGGCGGCTTCCTCGCGACACCTCCTCGTGAAGATTACGGAGGTGCTTTTGTCCTGATACCTTATGCAGGTGATTTGAGTGAAATTCATCGCTACGTTCGTCTGCTTTTCAAAAATCGTGCAATTTATCTGGAAAATGCTAGAATTGAAGTACAAAATGGGACAAGCAGAGGAGGTATTGCGGGGAAAATTGGTACACAACTGGAACGTTACAGTTTTAATGTAAGCAATATTACAAATACGGAAAATCGAGAGAAATATGCAAAATCCCAAATTATCATTCATAATACAGAAAAGTTCCCTGAAACAAGTTTGGTTTTGCCGATTCTGATTACTGCAGAGCAGGTTCTAAAAGTAGAAACAGGCAGCACTGCAATTGAAGAAAAAGCAAGCGAAACAGAAACGGATTTGGAAGTAGAGGAAGTTGAAGAAGAACCGGATGTGATTATTATTTTGGGGGATGATTATAAGGAAGTGACGAAGAAGTTGTAAAATTAAAAAGTGTCACCCTGAGCCAAGTCGAAGGGCGACATCCATATGGAAGTTTCTATACTTCGACAAGCTCAGCATGACACACTTTTTAAACACCCCTCCTAACCTCCCCTTGGCAAGGGGAGGGACTCCACAAATGGATTTTTCAACTCTCTAAAGCCAAAGTCTAACAAACTAAAAGCCTATCCAATGGATTATAAAGCAGTTGTCAAAGAAGCTTGGGAACTTACTCAAAACAATAAAAGTTTCTTGTGGCTGGGATCCATTGCAGCTTTTATTACAACTATTGCAGGTATCATCTTGCTCGCTTATCAAATTGTTTCTTTTCAGCATTCTTCTATTTTTGGAGGAGATATTGACTATTCTGAACTAATAACAAGTTTCCTCAATATTATTCGTGACCACACTGTTCTTTCCTTTGTTTTCGCTATAATCGCAATTTTATTTATTGTAATTTATATACTTGTTCCTTTGGTTATCAATGGAGCTTTGATTGACTTAATCACAAAACTAAAAAAGGGAAGACCATTGAAAGGTGGTGTAGCAAAAGGATTGGTAACGCTATTTCCCATGTTTAAATACCATGCCCTGATGAGTCCTTTTACGTTGTTTTCTATTTTGATGCAACTCTCTTTTGTGCTGCGTTTAAGCGGGATTCAGATTATGTATGTTGCTTTGCCTTTTTTCATCTTATTCTATATTATCGGCTTTATTATGATCATTATTTTTTCCTTTGCCGATCAATATATTGTCTTGAAAAATGATTCTTTTACAGCTGCTATGGGACATAGTACAAAACTCGTACTCGTACATTTTAAAGAAACATTATTCTTAATGCTTTTAATGCTTTTGATTTCCATCCGTATTTTAATTAATGTTGTTCTGATTTTATTTGTGCCACTTTTGATTATCACTCTGACAAGCTATCTGGCCTCAGTGATCCTTGCCCAAATCGGAACAATTATCGCTATTTTTGTTGGAATTATTCTGCTTTTCCTCACAGCCTACTTTATCGGAACTCTCAATGTTTTTACGGCTGCTGTCTGGACTTTGAGTTACTTGAAGATGACCGAAGAGGAGCATTTGGAGGAAGTTTAGGAATTTTGAAGTGCTTTTTTGTAGCCCTTTTTGAAAAATGCCCCTTGGACACCAAGGGATTTTAGATGTGTCAGGACTTGATTAATTCTGTAAGGAGCATGCGTATCAACAAAATTTTTGTACTCCTCTTTAGTAAAAATTTGAATTTCCTGACCAATGTAAGCGTCAGGATTTTCTTCATCATAATGTAAACCTGTCTTAATTTTTGTACTGGAATATGTACTTAGAGAATCTTTATTCGGGTCTTTACCACACTGAATTTCAACTATACTAATTAATTTTTTCCAGGTTTTTTTCTGAATATCCGTTAAGGCAGAATCAACATCCTCTTCTCCCTCAATAAGCTTCATCACATCTGTTTTGATTGAATTAGCGATCATAATTAATCTTGGCTTTTTTTCCGGACTTATGAACCCATATGTTAATAAGGTTTGAATCACTTTTTCACGATCCTTTTCTTTTTCAACTACAATTAAAAGTCCATCAAAATCAACTGCCTCTAAAGGATAATCAGGATTATGCTTTTCTTTTTGAATTTTATGAAAAGCTTTTCTGTGCAAGCTAGATCTTTTTTTATGGCGACTTTTTAAATAATCTAATAAAACTACCGGAGAATCTTTTTCTGCAAAATCTGGGAAGTAACGCTTTTTTGCTGTAGGTTCGTATGGAAAAATATTAAGAAGCATGTTGTGTTCTTCTTTCAAAACAGTAACAATTGCTTCAAGCCTTTTCTTCTCATCCTCAGAAAGAGATTCTGAGTAGGGTGTTTGCAAGGATTCATCTAAACCTTGCGGAGAAAGTGCTAAATTATTTAAATCATTTTCTTCATTTTCGTGCCTAATGTTAAGGAGTAATCTGTGTGTCTCGGAGATATGTTCAGGTAAGTTAAAAAAACTCTGCATCATTACAATAAGCAATGCTGCTAGATTAGACTTTTGTTTTTCCTGATAGTACTTATTTTTTTGATTTCTTTTGAGAGTTTTTGCTTCTTTTCTATTTTCAAAGGATCGTGCTGAGGCAAACAAGCTGTTAATGTCTTTATTTTCCACAACTTTATCAAAAATCTCTTGCAATGTGGCACTAAAACCTGTTTGTAATCTGACTTGTTCTGTGAAATGTCCTTCTCTTTGTCAGTGTTCTAATTGTTGATATTGGTACTGTGTGAATTTAAAAGCATCTTCTAAATAAGGGAAAAAAGCTTCAAAGATTTTTTCTTTATTTTCTATGTAAGACGTTTTTAAACTAGAGGGTGAATTTTTAGCATCTTCAGGAATTCCCAGTTGATTATAAATTCCCGGAAAGTCTCTTTCCAAATGCTCAAAAAACAAAGGAATAGATCTTTCTTTCCCTAGCGACTTTTGATATTCCAAATATCGATTTTCGTTTATTTGAGCCTCTGGATTTAGTTCTGGTTGACTCACTTATATGCTGGTTATGATTCCTTTATTCGCCTTATTACAAGAGAATTAAACATAATGCCTCATGGGAGCATATCCTCCCCCTAGCTCCAGAACTCTTTCTGTTAGACTGTTTAGAAGGCTTATTTACTCATAAAGCTCTTTTTTGATCTTAAAACTCAACTTTTTTTTATTTTTCGTTTGTGCTTTTTTCTAATCTCTCTAAAATAGTTTCCATTGATTCTTTTATTTCAGATTTCGATGCAGCCTCGATACCAATCATTGTTCGCATCTCTTCATTTAAAATGTTTTTTTATTATTCCTACTTCTTGTTAATAAGATCACTTATTTTTTTATGAATCTCATCCATACTTTTTCCAAATACCTTATCTTTAACACTATCATAATCGAAAAAACCTGAGCTAACCATGCTGTTAAAAATTTTGTCTTCTTTACCTAAAGACACATTTGCAAGCCCATACCTAAAATCAATCATACGCAGAATTGTTGTCCTTATATCATGAGCTTCAAAAGACTTTTCAACTTTAGTGCCTTCTGATATTCCTTGCTCAACGACTTGACTATCATCATCTGGTCTAGGTTCCAAACTTCTTGCTTCTGACTTCATGAGTTTTTAGTTTTAAATAATATAATTAAAATTGCTCCGATTTTCCCGTCTGGGAATTATATACTACATTTAATATTTTTGCAACATTTTAATGTAAACTATGTAAACATCTACAATAATTTTAGAGTTAAAGGAGGAAAACTTTCGCTTCAATCTTTTACTTTGTTTGTGAAAAAACAATTAAAAACAAAAGTTTTAGAATATTGCAATTAATTATTTTTCGGAATTATTAGGAATTAGGAATCGGTGGATTTAAAATTTCATACAAACGCTCAGCCTCCTCATTATCACCTTTACTTAATGCTTCTCTGCGAAGTTTGTCATACATTGTACGTACTTCTTGAAGCTTTTTTACAAACTCTTTTTCTGGCAACCTTAATATTTTTTCTTCATCAAGACCTGGAAAAGCTCTTTCAATTATTTCAGGACCTCCAAGAAGAGTCATTATGTTTTCTTGAGATTCTACCATAATATTTTTATGAAATTTTAAAATATTTTTCTGTAAAATTCTGCAAAATTAGTTAATTTTTCTAGCTTAAAGTATTTCTTAGTTTTGTAATTGTACACCATGTTTAATGTTTTTGCAACTTTTTTATTTGCCGACATTCTCTTGTCAACATAAAACATAAAATCACAAACCAGCATGTTTTTCCCTTACAACAAAATCATTGTACTCATAAAAAATGCTTACAAAAAAAACAGGCTCTCACCTGTTTTAATTTTTCCTTAATTTTAAAAAAACTACATCAACTTCTCCAAAACCTCACCCGGAATATCAAAATTACTATAAACCTCATTCACATCATCATCTTCCTCCAAAAGCTCAATCAAACGCAAAATCTTCCTCGCATCCTCCTCGCTCTCAATCGCAATCGTATTCTCCGGCACCAAAGTTAGATCAGCACTAGTAAACTCAACACCATTTTCTTCAAGGTTTTTCTTCACCACTTCAAAATCATCCAGAGCAGTCGAAATTTCCAAAATATCACCATCCACAGCAACATCCTCCGCACCCGCATCAATCGCAAGCAGTTCAAGCTCTTCCTCATTTTTACCAGATAAATCAACTGTCAAAACTCCTTTTTTATGAAACATCCAACCCACACAACCACTCTCCCCCATACTTCCCCCATTTTTACTTAAAATAGAACGCAAACTCGCCACAGTCCTATTTTTGTTATCAGTCAAACAAGAAATCATGATCGCAATGCCATTTGGACCATATCCTTCATAACTTACTTCCATAATTAACGCTCCATCTTTAAGCTCGCCGGTTCCTCTCTTAACCGCACGCGTAATATTATCATTGGGCATATTTTCCGCTTTGGCTTTTTCAATCGCCAAGCGCAAACTCGGATTCATTTCAGGATCACCACCACCCTGCTGAGCGGCAATTGTAATCAATTTTGCGTGACGCGTAAAAATTTTACCGCGCTTCGCATCCGCCGCACCTTTTTTATGCCGAATTGAGTGCCACTTGGAATGACCGGACATAACTTTAGATTTTAGAAAATCCTTCTCGGAGTCCCTCCCCTTACTAAGGGGAGGCTAGGAGGGGTCGCAATGCTTAAGCCACCTCCAATCTAATGCATATCTTAGCAATCTACCTTCTTTTTTTCTTTCAAAACTTAAAAACCCTCTTTATCTCCCTTGTTAAGGGAGACTAGTCCTTAACGGAACACTCTTTCACCAAACTACCAACTACCTTCTTCGCTACCCGCTACAAACTAGCGTGTAAAAGGTAATAATCCCATAAATCTTGCTCTTTTGATTGAACGAGCAAGCATTTTTTGGTGTCTGAGACATACTCCGCTATAGTACCTTTTCTTGATTTTCGCAAAATAATTAATGTACGGATAAAGCAGACTTAAATTTTTGTAGTCAATAACATCTCTTTTCTCCACACAAAACTGACATTTCTTATTAATTAATTTAGCCATAATATTAAAACTTAGATTTTAGAATAATAGAACTTAGAATATCTTCTGCCATCCTGAACTTAGTTTACGAAGTGAAGGATCTCTGTGCTGACATTACATTTGCCCTTAACTCAGCGGGAGATTCTTCGTCGTACCTCCTCAGAATGACATATACTTTTCTTAGAGGTCAATATCTTCAGCAATAATTTTGCTCAATTTCTCATCAAATTTAGCATCAACCTTCTCATTGTCTGCTTGAGGAGATTGAGCTTTTTTTTCTTCCTGAATGGATTCTTCTATTTTGCGAATCATTTTCTTTTCTTTACGGTGAGCCTTGAGCTCAAATTTCTCTTTCTCTTTCTTTTTCTTTTCTTGGTCTGCGCGGGCTTTTTCAACTTTTTTTGCTTCACGTCGCACTCTTTCTTCTTCAATAGATTCAGCAAAAGCTTTATCTGTCGAACCTTTTGGCGGGATAGTAATCAGATACCTTAAAATTTCTTTTTTGAGCCTTAGGACTGTCTCGAATTCAGGTAAAACCACCGGATCAATGTTGAATTTATAAACAACATAAAAACCTTCTTCCTGATTTTCGATAGGGTAAGCAAGCTCCCTCCTCCCCCATAAGTCTTCAAAAGTGATTTCACCTTTGACACTTTCAAGTTCGCTCTTGAAATCGGCAAGAGCTTTTTCGATTTCCACTTCTGGTAAGTCTCCACTAACCAAAAGCATGATTTCATAGTTTCTCATGATTATAAGCTTTTATGGATAAAAATACGCCTTAACTCTTGGTCAAAACGAAAAGCGGATGGATTTTAAAGGATTTAGAGCTTAAATGCAAGGAGAAATTACAATTTTTCTATTAGAACTATCCTTCCGGCTTATCCGGAATTTTAAACCATGAGTTATGCTTTTATTTAAAAAACTTTTGGCTATAGATTTTCGACAGGTAAGAAAGAGCATTGAGGTACATTTCTCTGCAAAATTATTTTGACTAAAAATTGCAATAAAGTTAGCATGTGGATGCTTGAAATTTTCTTTCTAAATTTATAAACCTAACTCAATCAAATTATGCAAGCTACTGTGAATCAAGATTTATGTATCGGCTGTGGAATTTGTGTAAATATGTGTCCGGGCTGTTTTGAAATGAAGGATGATATGAAATCATACGTGATTGAAGGATCTGACTGTTCTACCGAAGGATGTTGTGAACAAGCTGCCGGTTCTTGTCCTGTTCAAGCAATTGAGATCAGTGAATAATTACTTTTTTTAAGATAAAATTTGTGGAAATTTGCATACTGTACAACACTTTTTTAAAGTGCTTGGTATTTAACCTCCCTTTATTAAAATGATTTATTTAGACTACGCTGCAACTACACCGACCGATCAAGAGGTGCTCAAGGCAATGGAACCTTTTTTCACGAAAAAATTTGGAAATCCGTCTTCCTTGCATATGCTTGGTCAGAAAGCCAAAGGAGAACTTGAGAGTACTCGTCAAAAAATTGCGGAAGAATTAGCCTGTCTACCGGAAGAAATTATCTTCACATCAGGAGGAACCGAGAGTGATAATTTGGCAATTAAAGGAGTGTTGGAAGCAAAAGGTAAGCCTGCGACAGAAAAGAAACGCGGACATATGATCACAACTCAAATTGAGCATCATGCGGTTCTGCATACTTGTGAAGATATGGCTAAACGTGGATTTGATGTCACTTATCTACCGGTTGATCAAAACGGGGTGATTAGCCTCAAACAGCTGGAAGAAGCGATTCGAGAAGATACATTGCTGATCTCAATCATGACTGCCAACAATGAGATTGGTGTTATTCAGCCTATTACAAAAATTGGTAGAATTGCAAATAAACATAAAATTCCCTTCCATACAGACGCAGTTCAGGCGGGAGGAACTTTTGATTTAAAAGTTGATCATTTAAAGGTTGACCTACTCTCTCTGTCTGCTCATAAATTTTATGGACCTAAAGGCGTGGGACTGCTGTATGTCCGTAAAGGGATGCGCATCAAACCCCAACAAATTGGAGGTTCTCAGGAGATGAATCGCCGTGCGTCCACAGAAAATATTCCCGGAATCATTGGTTTAGCCAAGGCTTTGGAAATAGCAAATAAGAGGAAGGAGGATGAAAACAAACGTTTGATTAAATTACGTGATTATTTTATCCAAGAAGCCCTCAAACATCTGCCAGACACAAGATTAAACGGACACCCCACCGAAAGATTGCCCAACAATGTCAATATTGCTGTGGGTAAGATCGAAGGAGAGTCCCTGCTTTTGCGCCTTGATATGATGGGAATTGCTTGCTCTTCAGGCTCTGCTTGTGCTTCAGGCTCTCTGGATCCTTCGCATGTGCTTTTAGCAATTGGGCTACCTCATGAAATTGCTCAGGGAAGTTTACGCTTTTCCTTGGGGAAAGATACAACCAAATCCGATATTGATAAAACTTTGGAAATTTTGAAAAAAGTGGTAAGTGACTTAAGGGCGATGTCGCCTTTGGTTTAACCCATACCACCCCGTAGGGGACAGCCATGGCTGTCCCCTACGGGGTGGTATGGGTATTTTATTTAACTTCAAACCAAATCTTTAACGATGCAATTCCAGTTGTAGGGAAGATACGCACTGTTGGAATTTGGTATCTTTCAAGCACAGAAAAATCTTTGCCCGGATTAGTCGTGCGCGCAAATAAATAATTTTCCTTTGCCGTTTTCAAAACTCTCTCGTCATACTTCCCCGCAGGATAGCAAAAAGATATAACAGGTCTTCCAATCTTTTCCTCAATAATTTCCTTGGATCTCTCAAGTTCGTATTTTATTTCTGCTTCAGACAGATTCGTTAAATTAAGATGAGACATGGTATGCGAAGCAATTTCCTGCCCATTTTGAGACATTTCCTGAATCTGGTCCCATGTTGCGTAGTTTTGATCCTGATCGGGCTTATTTACGATTATAAAAAACACACCTCGCATATTGTACTTTTTAAGTATTTGAAAAGCATTGTGATAATGATCTATGTGACCGTCATCAAAAGTTAATATAACGGCTTTTTCAGGAAGTTCTTTTTTGTTTTCAAGGATATTCTTCAAATCCCAAAACGTCAGTGTTTTTATATTGTTTTCCTGAAAAAAACTCAGGAATTGCTCTAACTTTTCCGGTGAAAAAGAGAGCTTGTAGCCAACTTGGTCAGGACTATCTGAAGGTACATTTTTGATATAGTGAAACATAAAAGTCGGCAGATATGCTTTGAAATTAAAATTCTCCGCAGGGATGTTTAAAGTTGCCTCTAACTTTTCATTTTCTATCTGCTTAGCATCATTTACAACTGAATCCTTCGAGCTGCTACACCCCGCTAAAAGTAAAATTATGCTTAAAATTGAGAGAGACTTTTTCATGGTTTGGAAAGGTTGATTCTTTTGTATTATAGCTAATTGAGGTTAAGCTGTCATTCCGACCGAAGCGTTTAAAAGCGGTTAAAGCTTTAGTTGGACAAATTGTAAGCTTCTATATTCATAATTTACAAACTGTGAGCGGAGTGGAGGAATCTCTTTAAGCAAATTGTTTTTATAACCCGTAAATGTGAGCTTAATAAAACTCAATAGCACTCACTTGCTACACAATGCTCGTTGGCATAATGGATGATAACAGGAAGGATAAAGTCCCTAGCTTAGTGCTCCTTCTCGCATTGATGTGTGGTAAAGGATAAGGGGATCCTTTTCCAGAAATAAACTGGTCAAGAACATAATCTACAAAATAAGGACAACAGCTTGGTTTATACAAAAAGATAATGTCCTATCCTTTAATGTATAAAAAAAACGAACCAAATGGTTCGTTTTTAATTTCACTATCAATCCTATCCTAACGTTTAGCCCATTGTGGAGAGCGACGCGCTTTCTTTAAGCCCGGCTTCTTTCTTTCTTTTACTCTCGAATCTCTGATTAAAAAACCAGCTTTTTTTAGAGTCGGTCTGTTGAGCATATCAGCTTCTACCAAAGCTTTTGAGATACCATGCCTTACCGCTTCAGCTTGAGATGATTTACCTCCTCCTTGAACTTTAACTGATAAGTCATAAGCTTTAGTCTTGCCAACAAGTTTTAGTGGTGCCTTAACCAAACCGATTAAAACTCCATAAAAGTATTCTTCCATAGGCTGCTCGTTCACCACAACTTTGCCCGTTCCATTTTCAATTAAACGAACACTTGCAATTGAAGTTTTACGTTTTCCACAAGCGTAGTGATATTTTTGAGTTGTTGCTTTTGTTGCCATTAATTAACGATAATAAAAAATTAAGATATTTTTAATTCAATCGGTTTTTGAGATTCGTGTTCATGTTCTGCGTCAGCAAATAATTTTAACTTCGACATGATTGGTTTTTTAAGACGATTGGCAGGAATCATACCGGCAATTGCTGCTTGCATTGCCTTAAGAGGGTGTTTTTCTTGCATTCTTTTTAAGGGTATTTCTTTTAGATTACCCAGCTTACCCGAATGTCTGTAGTATTTTTTTTGGTCTAATTTTTGACCAGTCACTCTATAATGCGCAGCATTAATTACAATAACATAATCCCCATCATCCAAATGCGGAACGTAATCTACATTGTGTTTTCCTCTTAATAATTTTGCCGCCTCAACCGCAACTTTACCCAAAACCTTATCCTTAGCATCAATGATGTACCATTTTTTATCTGCCTTATTTAGATTCTTCTTGAATGTTGTTTTCATAATAACCTTAAACTTTAATTATACTAATTCTAATTTAACCATTGGTGCATTGTCTCCGGCACGCGGACCTAATTCTGAAATACGCGTAAAACCAGACTGTCTGTCTTTATATTTTTTGGCAATTTCTTGCATTAATTTTCTTGAAGCATTTTTATCAAGTAAGTATTTGTTAATATAACGAACTGCGTTCATCGCATCTTTTGTTTTCACCGCTGTAATCATTTTTTCCACCATTGGACCGGCTAATTTTGCTTTTGCTTTCGTCGTCTTAACTCCATCGTATAAAATAACGGATGTAGCAAGGTTACGAACTAATAACTCACGAGGAGATTTTTTTCGATTCAAGCGTTTTTTTTGTACTCTGTGTCTCATATCTTAACTAAATAAATTATAATAAACCTTGTAGTTATTTTTTTAGGAAAAAAACTATTCTTCTCCTTCTAAAGCCATTCCTCTGCTTTTTAAGACGCTTCTGATTTCTGTCATTGCCTTTTTCCCAAAACCTCTAAAGTCAGATAGTTGAACCTCATTTGTTTTGAGTAATTGTTCAACAGAACCAACTCCTCCATTGATAAGCGAATTCAATGTTCTTGGAGAGAGGTTCAAAATTTCAATTGGAGTATAAGCTTCTTTCTTTTCTTCTTCTTCCTCTTCTTTAATTGCTGCAGCGGTTGCAACCGTTTTAGCATCTGTGATAAAGTCATCTTCAACCACAACTTCCTCTTGATTGAAAATAACAAAGTAAGATTTTAATAAATTAGATGAAAATTTCAGTGCATCTTCCGGAGAAATAGTACCGTCAGTTTCAATTTCAATCTCTAATTTGTCCAGATTCGTCATTTGACCTACACGTGTTGCCTTGGTTTCATAACGGACCTTTCTAACAGGTGTATAGATTGCATCCATCAAAATCATATCGGCATTATCGTCATTTTTGATTCTTTCTTTAATCGGAACATACCCCACACCTTTCTCTACTAACATTTCCATCTTCAGTTTCGCACTTTTCTTGTCTAAGAAAGTGATTTCTTGATCTTTGTTTAAAATTTCAATATCAGCTGATGTTTTGATGTCAGCAGCAGTAACTCGACCTTCTCCTTTAAATTCCAACGTGATTTTTTCCGCCTCTTTGCTATGTTTCTTTATATTCAGCAATTTCAAGTTCAAAATAATATCCAAAACAGTGTCACGTACTCCTGGTACATTACTGTATTCGTGACTTGCTCCTTCAACCTTGATCGCAGTAATTGCTGCACCAGGTAAAGATGAGAGTAATACTCTGCGCAAAGAGTTTCCTAATGTCATACCATAACCGGGAGGTAATGGTCCCACTGAGAAAACTGCAGTTGTGTCACCTACTGAGGTAACTTTCACTTTGGGCAAACCAATTTCTTCTTGAAGAATATGCATAGTTTAGAATTAAATAAAAAAACAAGATTTTAATCCTCAAATTAAAACAAGAATTAAAATTATCTCGAATAGAACTCAATGATCGGCTGAACATTGATACTTTGTTCAAAATCTTTTTGTGTCGGCATTTCCATAACTTCACCACTTAGTGTCGGCATATTTACCTTAATCCATGTTGGAACTTTTACCTTAGCTTTTTTAAGTTCAGCAAATATCTCATTTTTCTGAAAGGCATTCTTTATTGCAAATTTGTCACCGACTTTCACTTGTATAGAAGGTGTTTTAATCTTTTTTCCGTTTAAAGTGCACAGTCCGTGACTCACAAATTGACGTGCCTGCACACGAGAAAAAGCCATACCGGATCGATAAATTACATTGTCTATACGCGTTTCCAAATTTTGCATTAAAGCATCACCTGCCGTTAGTTCTTTTTGTGCTCCGGCTTTTGTATTATAACCAGAAAATTGTTTCTCACTTAAACCAAAAATACGTTTTGCTTTTTGTTTTTCGCGAAGCTGTCTTGCATATTCTGTCATTTTCTTAAAACCCTGCCCGTGTAAACCAGGAGCATAGTTTTTTTTCAAAAAAGCGCACTTTTGAGATTCGCAACGATCTCCTTTTAGAAAGAGCTTTTCTCCTTCTCTTCTACATTGACGACATTTTGGACCTGTATATCTCATTCTTGTAATAATTAGAACTTGGTAAATTTATAGTTTCAAAACAACAAACTAACAAATAGCTCGCTTGCTTTTGCTAAACTCTTCGTGGTTTTTTCCGACGACATCCGTTGTGTGGAGTTGGAGTTGTATCAACGATGGCATCAATATCCAAGCCGGCAGACTGCAAGCCACGAATACCTTGCTCTCTACCCGGACCAACTCCTTTGACAAAGATTGAAACTTGCATTAGGCCATAAGGCTTTGATTTTTCTACAGCGTTTTCAGCTGCTACCTGAGCCGCATATGGAGTAGATTTTCTTGCTCCTTTAAATCCGCTTGAACCTGCGCTACTCCAAGCAAGTACATTCCCCTCTTTATCTGTTAAAGTTACAATCGTGTTATTAAAGGTCGCTTGAATATAAGCATTACCTTTTAAAACACTTTTGCGCACTTTTTTCTTAGTTGATTTATCTTTTGCCACAGTTTGAAAATTATAAATTAGAAACTACAATTAACCTTTTTTATTTGCAATTGTCTTTTTTCTCCCTTTTCTCGTTCTTGCATTTGTTTTGGTCTTTTGTCCGCGTACAGGCAAACCTCTTTTATGCCTAAAACCTCGGTAAGAACCAATTTCTTGCAGCCTTTTAATATTTAAAGCAACCAATCTGCGCAAATCAGCTTCTGTAGGATGCTTTGCAATGACTTCTCGAATTTTTGCAATTTCAGCCTCTGTTAAATCTTTGACTTTTTTATCAAGGTCAATTTTTAAACCATTTAAAAGCTCTTTGCTTAAAGAACGACCAATCCCAACTATATAAGTTAGTCCGATTTCAATTCTTTTTTCTGCCGGCAAATTTACTCCTGCAATTCTGACCATATTAAATAATAAATATTAACAAATAATAAAAATAAAGCAGGCATTAACCTTGCCGCTGCTTATGCCTCTTGTTTATACAAATAATACGAATAACACCTCTCCTTTTCACAACCTGGCAATTATCACATATTTTTTTTACAGATGCTCCTACTTTCATTTTAGTAAAGTTAAAATTAATCTTTATTTCGATAGGTAATCCTACCTTTTGTTAAGTCATAAGGAGTTAACTCAACCTTAACCTTGTCACCTGGAAGGATTTTTATATAAAACATTCTCATTTTACCTGAAACGTGTGCTGTCACGTTGAAATCAGTACCTTCGCTTGCTTCTTCTCCTTCATTACTTCCCTCTGTTGCTCCAAATCCAGAGATTTTTACGATAAATTTCGCATTAGGAAGGCACTCAACAACTGTACCCTCAACCTCAATAATTTCTTTAGCCATAAGCGTTTTTTATCTAAAAAGCATACAAAGCGCAAGCATTTTAATGAAATCCACACTAGAATGCAAGGTTTTTTTTTCTTTTTTTATTTTATGTTTTTTTACTTACTTTAAGCCAATATCTCGGATCCTTTTTTAGTTACCAAGACAGTATGCTCAAAATGTGCGGAGAGGTTGTGTGCTTTTACTGTCCAGCCATCATCTTCATCATAAGTTTTGCCTGATTCACCTAAAACAGAAATTGGCTCAATCGCCAACACCATACCTTCTTTCAAGGTTAGACCTTCTCCTTTTTTGCCATAATTTAATATTTCCGGTTCTTCGTGAACATTATATCCTATGCCATGTCCGGTACAACTACGTACGACAGAAAAGCCTCTTTGTTCAATTGTTTTTTGAATTGTTGAGGAAACATCTCCTAATTTTGCACCTTCCCGAATTTTTTTTATCGATTTTTGTAAAGCTCTCTTGGTTGTCTTAACAAAAAAATTCACATCATCAGAAACTTTTCCTACGATAAACGTCCTTGCGCTGTCTGTGTGTAAGCCTTTATAACAAACACCACAGTCAACTCCTACAATATCTCCGTCTTGAATTAATCTGTCTCCCGGTATTCCATGTACAACTTCTTCATTGATCGAAATACAAAGAGTTGACGGAAAGCCTTGATATCCTTTAAAACTTGGAGTGGCATCATTTTCTAAAATCAATTTTTCTGCTAACTCATCTAAATCACTGGTTTTCATGCCTGCTTCAATTTTTTCTTCCAAAGTATTCAAGACCATGCGTAAAATTTTTCCGCTTTTACGCATAATTTCAATTTCTGCCTGTGTTTTAATTGGTACATTCGCCAAGATTTCTTAAAATTAAAAACAAAACGTTATCCTGAATGGAGTTTACGGAGCTGAAGGATATTTCGAAGGAAAGAGTCTCACAAATCGCACTTTTAAAATTGATTTATTAAAAAAAGGTAATACTAGATTCTTCGACTTCATTACGCTCTCGTTTCATTTTGCTCAGAATGACCGATAGAAAAAATATTTATAGCTTTGACTCCAGCTCTGAAATCAAATCTGCTGTAACTTCTTCAATTCCCTGTTCTCCGTTAATCTCAATCATTTTACCTTCTTCAATATAACCATCAATTACCGGACGAGTTTCATTCATATAAGCATCTAACCTATTTTCAATGGCATCCAAGTTGCTGTCATCTTGCCTCATTTCAAGTTCACCACCGCATTTTTCACAAGTATCATCAGCATAAAAAGCCGGATAAATTTCTTTACAATTTTTGCACATACGACGAGCTGTCAATCTCTGAATTGCCTCTTCCCTGCTAATTTCAATCAGAACTCCTGCAAAATCTTTCTTTTCTTTTTCCATTAAGGCATCAAAGGCTATCTTTTGATCCATTTTCCTTGGCAAACCATCAAAAAGTACCGGCGTTTCGGCAGGTGTATTTTTAAGAAAATTTTCAATCACTTCCATAATCACAGAAGTGTCTACTAGGTTACCAGCTTCTACAATTGCTTTGATTTTATTACCTAGCTCTGATTCGGAAGCAATCAATTTTCTTAACTCTCCGCCTGTTTCAAAAATCGTATAGCCGTATTTTTCAGCAATTATTTTCCCTTGAGTCCCTTTACCTGAGCCTTGAATTCCAAATAAAACAATATTTTTCATAATTCTTTATTTAGGAGATAAAAAACATTTTTTTAGTAAAGCAAAAATTGACCAGCCATTAGCTATTAGCTTTGAGCTGTTAGCTTTTTATTTAAAACTAGTTTTTAATTTTCTGTTACAGCTTCTCAATCTGTGTAATTTATGACTCAAACCAGCTAATGGCTAGCAGCTTGCGATTAGTATAATTTATCATAATCGTGCATTACCATTTGAGCATTAATCTGTCTCATCAATTCAATAATAACTCCTACGATAATAATCAGACCAGAGCCGGAAATAATTAAATCTCCTGAGCTTAAAGGCGTAATTTTTGTAAAAATCAGAGGAACAACCGCTACGACTGCCAAGAAAATACCTCCTGAAAGATTCAAGTAACTTGATGTTTTACCTAAAAAGTCTGCTGTCTGTGAGCCAGGTCTAATCCCCGGAATAAAACCACCTCTCTTTTGAATGTTTTCCGCTACTTGCTCCGGGTTAAAGGTTACACTCACATAAAAGTATGAGAATGCGACAACTAACAGAAAATAAACAACTAAATAGGCAATTGAAGGATTGTTTGTGGAGAAATTATTTAAAACAAACTCTGCTGTTGTCCGAAGTAAAGGTGATTGCGCATTTTGAAAAAATTGGGCAAGTACTCCGGGAAAAGTAACCATCGAGATAGCAAAAATAATCGGAATCATTCCTGCTTGGTTAACCTTAATTGGTAAAACCGACTTTTCCCCACGTGTAGCCTTGCCTGTGTATGTAAGCGGTATTTTTCGCTGACCTTCCGTAAAGATAATCACTAAAATCAAAATCACAAAAGTAAGCGCCATGAAAATTAAAAACGGCACAAGCTTAGTTGTGTCTCCAAATTGTGAAAGACCTAAAATACGACCTAAAACAGCTGGCATATTTGCGATAATACCAAACATAATAATCATTGAGATACCATTCCCAATTCCTTTTTCCGTGATCATTTCACCGAGCCACATCAAGAAAATCGTACCTGCAGTAATGTAAAGCATGATTGGTAAAACAACCATTGGATTTGTTACATCAGCAATAAGCTGACCTTGTGCAGATGAATTGAGCAAAATAATCATTCCATAAGATTGCAGAAAAGCTAAAGGTAAAGTTAACCAACGTGTATACTTGTTAATTTTACGACGTCCTTGCTCTCCTTCTTTAGAAAGGTTTTCTAGGTGAGGAATCACAACCGTCATCAACTGAATAATAATTGAAGCGTTGATATATGGAGAAATTCCCATTAAAACTATGGAGAAATTATCCATACTACCTCCTGTCATTGCCGCAAAGATACCAAGCAGACTATTGCTATCCATGATTTGTTTCAATGCAGAAGCATCTACGCCTGGTACGGTGATATGAGCAACCAAGCGATAAACCAAAATAAGGAAAAACGTAAACAGGATCTTTTTACGTAAACCTTTAGAGTTCCAAATCTGTTTTAAGTATTTAAACATATCCTCTTGTTATTCATTTATAATTTAAGTTCTTTACCCTATTAAGCAATTTCTCCACCTGCTTTTAAGATTTTTTCTTTGGCTGTCTCAGAAATTTTCTCCACATTAAATTTAAGTTTTTTTTCCAAGTCTCCCATTCCTAAAATTTTCACAGGTAAGTCTTTTTTTGCAATAAGCCCTTTTTCTAAAAGAGATGTTGTATTTACCTCAGCTCCGTTTTTAAATTGGTTTAGCTTGGTAAGGTTAACAACTTGATAAGTTTTTTTGTTTGGACTTCTGAAGCCTTTTAATTTCGGCATTCTCAAAATCAAAGGAGTTTGACCTCCTTCAAAGCCCGCACGTACTCCGCCACCGGCACGACAGTTTTGTCCGTTCATCCCGCGTCCTGAATATGTACCTAGACCGGATCCGTTTCCACGACCGACACGTTTTTTTCTTTTAATTGAACCTTTATTAGGTTTTAATTCTTGTAATTTCACAGTATCGAAATATTAATATATAAGATTTTCAAATATTAGTTTCTAAGCTGCAGTCATTAGAGAAATGTCAGATTAACAAGCAAAACTTAAACCCTAATAATTCTATTCAAAAACAACTGCTTTTCCTTCTTAGATAATCCAACAAAATAGGTGTTGAGGTAGAGGTTAAAAAAAGCAGCTTTCATATCAATCAAATTTTGCTCTGTTTTCCTCCATTCATTAAACAAAAACTTTCTGATTTAAAACTCCTTAAGAAGCTTTTTTTGCCACAACTTTTTTTGGCTTTTCTTCTTTTTTAACCGCTTTTTTTGCTACTTTTGTTCCTGGCTTCTTAGATTCTTTTTTGGCTGTTACTTTACGGTCTTCCTCTTTAACTTCTTTTAGCGATTGTAAAGCTTTAATAGTTGCTTGGGCACTTACAAGTTTGTTTGTGGTCCCAAAAGATTTTCCATACATATTTTTAACCCCAGCAAGCTCTGCAATCTTACGCACAGCACCACCGGCAATAATTCCTGTTCCTTCATAAGCTGGCATAATCATTAGGCGTGCCGCTTTAAATTTGAGATTTACTTCGTGTGGAATCGAATCAATTTTTGTCAGAGGTACTACGATTAGTTCACGTTTGGCTTTTGCAACAGCTTTTTGTATTGCTGCAGCAACTTCCTGAGACTTACCAGTACCTACTCCGACTTTACCTTTGCGGTTACCAATTATTACAGTCGCTCTAAATCTAAGCCTACGACCACCTTTTACCACACGGGTTACACGAGCAATATCAAGTACTTCTTCTTGAAATTCTTTAACTTCCTTTGGTTTTCTCCTAGATTTAAATTGTTTTTTAGCCACAGTAATACTTTATAAAAAAATTAAAATTTTAATCCACCTTCGCGAGCACCTTCCGCAACAGCTTTGACTTTTCCATGAAACTTATAACCATTGCGATCAAAAACACATTCTTTAATTTTTAACTCACCGGCAATCTTTGCAATGCCAGTACCAACTTCCTTAGCCGTTACAAGTGTTCCTCTTTTTTTCTTGTCTTTAATGGTTGACACAGAGGCAAGTGTTTTTGAAGCAGTATCATCAACCAGTTGGGCAGAAATATTTTGTAAACTTCTACTTACAACTAGACGAGGTTTTTTGGCTACACCAGTAATTTTCGATCTTATTTTACGGTGTCTCTTTTGCCTCTTTTGGAGTTTCGGATTCAACATTATTTTCAGTAATTAACTTATACTTTATTTAGCTGCAGTTTTACCTGCTTTACGTAAGATGTACTCTCCAACGTATTTAATTCCTTTTCCTTTATAAGGCTCTGGTTTCTTTTGCTTACGAATGTTTGCAGCAAATTCGCCTACAGCTTGCTTATCAATACCTTTTACAATAATAATATTCTTGTTTTCAGGGTCCAAATTAACCTCTATCCCTTGAGGTGCATTCATTTCTACCGGATGAGAATAACCTACGTTCAGGGTAATTTTTTTTCCAGTCGCTTGAGCCCTATAACCGACTCCTACAATTTCCAGTCTTTTTTCATAACCTTTTGTTACCCCTTCCACCATATTGGCAAGCAGAGTTCTTGTCAGCCCGTGAATGCTTTTATCTTCCTTCGCATCCGAATGACGTGTTACGATAATTTGTCCCTCTTCAATCGCAACAATGGCTCTCTCATTTAAAATTGTAGAGAGCTCTCCTTTCGGACCTTTAACAGAAACAACCCCGTCTTGCATTGTAACAGTCACGTCACTTGAGAACTCAACCGGTTTTTTTCCAATTCTTGACATATCCTTATAGTAATTTAAAATATTCTAATACACTTCACACAAAATTTCTCCTCCAACACCTTGCTTTCTTGCCTCGTCTCCTGACATGACACCTTTTGAAGTAGAAATTAGCGAAATACCATAACCATTTAAAACTTTTCCAATTTCACCCTTACCAACATAGATTCTTTGACCTGGCTTACTGATCCTTTTTAAGGTAAGCTTTTTCGTATTATCAAGAGTAATATTAAGTGTTTTGAATTTACCATCCACTCCTTCTTTGTAGTCTTGAATAAAGCCTTTTTTTTGGAGTACATCAAGAATATTTTTTTTCATCTGAGAAAACGGTACGGCAACAACCTCTTGTCTTGCCATTTGACCGTTTCTGACTCTTGTTAATAAATCTGCTATCGGATCTGTCATATCTGATTAAATAAATGATACTATCTGTTAACTTTAATTAAATTTATTCCTAGAGAAGCTTTTAACTTCTAGCTTTTATAAAAGCTAAAGTTCAATAGCTAACAGCTGTCTTACCAGCTTGATTTCTTAATTCCCATAATATTACCTGCTCTTGCCTGCTCACGGAAACAAATTCTGCAGATTTGGAAATAACCAATATAACCACGATTTCTTCCGCAAAGTTTACAACGGTTATAGACACGAGTCTTAAAAACAGGTTTTTTACCTTGCTCCAACTCTCTTTTTAACTTTTTTTGCCGTTTTTCAGTTTTTACAATTAATGCTTTTCTAGCCATGTGATTAATTAGTTATTTTTCTTAAAAGGAAATCCCATTTCGGCAAGCAACGCTTTTCCTTGTTCAGGATTTTTAGCTGTTGTTGTGATGGTTATTTGTAATCCGTGAATTTTTGCAATATCTTCAATGTTTAGCTCCGGGAATACAGAGCAATCTTTGAGACCTAAGCTGTAGTTACCTTTTTGGTCAAATGATTTAGGAGACACTCCTTGAAAATCACGCACACGAGGAAGAACCACATTAACAAGCCTTTCCATAAAGTCATACATTTTTTGTTTACGCAATGTCACGCTTAATCCTACCGGCATTCCGATTCTTAGCTTAAAATTGGAAATCGCCATACGAGCATTGCTTACAACCGGCTTTTGCCCGGTAATCATTGCGATATTTTCAGCAATTTCATCATATTTTTTGTTATTACGCATGTATGTTCCAATCCCAATATTCACTTTAATTTTCTCTAACGCAGGTACTGCATTAATATTCTTTAAACTTAAATCTTTTAAAAGTTTTTGCCGAATCTCTTTTTGATATCTTTCTCTGAGTGTCATTTTAAATGTTAATTATAAACAATATTTTAAAATTTATTTTGTCTTCTTTTTTGAAAATGATTGGTCAACTGCTGCGTTACATTTTTTACAAATTCTCACTTTTTTACCTTTTTCGGGGACTTGATAACCTACTCTTGTTGATTTACTACATTGAGGACAAACAAGTAGGACATTTGAGACACTAATAGGTGCTTCGTATTTTACTTTTTCACCTTGTTTGTTTGCAGTTTTACGAATGTGCTTAGTCCGGATATTCACTTTTTCTACAACAATTTGATTTTTTGATGTAATAACCCGCAAAACATTACCTGTTTTTCCTTTATCTTTTCCCGTTGTAACTAGTACGTTGTCATTTGTTTTAATCTTCATCCTGAATAATAAATAAACTTTTTATAATACTTCCGGAGCTTGAGAAATGATTTTCTGAAAACCTTTTGGTCTCAGTTCCCTCGCAATCGGACCAAAAACACGGGTTCCTTTTGGCTGAAGATCTTTATTGATAATCACAACAGCATTTTCATCAAATCGAATATAGGAACCATCTTTACGGCGAATTTCTTTTGATTGTCTTACAACAACAGCTCTTTCGACACTTTTTTTCTTGACAACACCTTTTGGTGCAGCTTCTTTCACCGAAACAACGATAACGTCACCGATTCGCGCATACCTTCTTTTTGAACCTCCCAGTACCTTAATACACATTACTCTTTTAGCACCTGTATTATCCGCTACCTTGAGAATTGTTTGAGTTTGAATCACTTTTTCAAAAATTAATAAACTAATGTTAAGCAGCTACTGCTTCTTCAACTTTCCATCTTTTTAACTTACTCATTGGTTTTGTCTCTGAAATCAAAACCAAGTCTCCTTCCTTATATTCTTTTCCGGCAGTATCCGCGTAATATTTTTTACTCACACGATACTTCTTTTTATAGATAGGATGTGTTTTGTAAGAATGAACAGTTACAACAACTGTATTTTGCATTTTTGTGCTTGTGATTGTTCCTTTTTTTGTTCTCATACAATGATAAAATTACTAAGCTTTTACTGGTTCTGTCTGATTGGCTTTTTCAATTTCAAACGCTCGTATAATTGTTTTGATTACAGCAATATATTTCTTCATTGCCGTAACTTTGTGAGTCGCTTTTTCCTGTCCCATCTTTACTGCAAGCTTGAGTTTTACTAACTCTCTTTTTGATTTGGCAAGCTCAACTTGCAACTCTGGATCTGACAAACTTTTGATTTCTTGAATAGTTAACATCTGATATTGATTATTGGTCTAGTACTTAAGTTTTCATTTCAGACTAATGAATATGTTTAGTCACAAACTTGGTTTTTACAGGAAGTTTATAGCTTGCAAGCTTAAAAGCTTCTCTTGCTATGCTTTCTTCCACACCATCCATCTCAAACAAGATTCTTCCCGGTTTAACCGGCATCACATAGAACTCCAGAGAACCTTTACCCGATCCCATCGGTACTTCGGCAGCCTTACGGGTGATTGGCTTGTGTGGAAACACACGAATCCAAATCTTACCACCGCGCTTAATATATCTTGTCATTGCCCGTCTAGCCGCTTCAATTTGCCTTGAAGTCAACTCTCCTCTGGTATCAGCTTTTAAACCATAAGAACCAAAACTTACAGTATGCCCTACTTGAGACTTTCCTTTTAGCCCACCTCTTCCTCTAAATTGTTTGCGATGTTTTGTCTTTTTTGGTTGTAACATATAATTATTCTTTTTACTTGAAATTAAAAAACTAATTTCTTAACCCTAAATTTTGCTATGAGATTTTACTGATTTACAGTATAAAATCAAGCTATTTTTTTGCTTCTTGATTATCAAAAACCTCTCCTCTGTAAATCCACACCTTCACTCCGATTACACCATAAGTGGTACTTGCTCTTTCTGTTGCATAAGATATGTCCGCACGTAGTGTTTGTGTGGGGATTTTCCCTTGCGTAAACATTTCGCTTCTTGCAATTTCCACCCCATTCAATCTTCCTCCCAAGAAAACCTTAATTCCTCTTGCTCCACTTTCCATTGCCTTTTGAATAGCCATTTTTGCAGCGCGCCTGTAGGCGATTCTTTTCTCAATTTGACGAGCAATACCATCAGCAACCAATTCGGCTTCAAGCTCTGGCTTTTTAATCTCTTTTATATTAATTTCAAATCTTTCGTTAAACTTTTTTTCCAAATCTGACTTCAGTTGATCAATGGCTGCACCTTGTCGACCAATAATTACCCCCGGCTTAGATGTATAGATATTTATGATCACATTCTTGATTGATCTTTCTATTTCGATTCTTGCAATACCTGCATCCACAATCTTTGAATTAATCGCTTTGCGGATTTCAGTATCTTGCAAAAAGAATTTTGCAAAATTCCTTTTGTTGGCATACCATTTTGAATCCCATGTTCGATTTACGCCGATACGAATTCCTTTTGGATGTACTTTTTGTCCCACAGTCTAAAAATTAAAAATGTGATAATAAATTATTTTGCCCCCACTTCTACAGTGATATGTGAAGTTCTTTTAAGAATAGGCTGAGCTCTTCCTCTTGATATAGGATTATGTCTTTTGTATGTCGCCCCCTTTGTCACCAAAATTTTCTTAATTTCCAAATCTCCTCTGTTTTGCCCCATGTTATTCTCAGCGTTCGAAGTCGCTGAATGCAAAACCTTATAAAGAATCTTTGCACCTTTTTTAGGCATAAATTTAAGCATTGTCAAAGCTTCTTCTACATCTTTGCCTCGAACCAGACCGGCAATTAAATTTGCCTTTTTCGGTGAGATTCTGATTTGTCTTAATACAGCTTTCATATTTCGTAAGTAAGTTTCTTATTTTAATTGTTTTGCCAATTTTCCTCCATGCCCGCGGAAAGATCTCGTAGGAGAGAATTCTCCCAACTTGTGACCAACCATGTTTTCACTAACAAAAACCGGGATAAATTGTTTTCCATTGTAAACTCCAAAAGTGTGTCCTACAAATTCAGGCGGTATGTCGCTATTACGCGCCCAAGTTTTAATAACTTTCTTACCTCCGGAAGCATTCATAGCTTCCACCTTTTTCATTAGTTTCGCGTCAATGTATGGTCCTTTTTTTAAACTTCTCGCCATTGTGTGAAATCTTTAAGTTTTAGAATTTGAAAAATTATTTCTTTCTTTTCTTTAAAATCATTTTATTTGAATATTTTCTTTTACGAGTCTTGAAGCCAAGTGCCGGCATCCCCCAAGGCGTTTTTGGTGCTTTTAAACCAATTGGAGAATGTCCTTCACCTCCACCATGCGGATGATCACAGGCATTCATGGATTTACCGAGAACCGTTGGTCTCTTCCCCATCCACCTTGCGCGACCGGCCTTACCAATTTTAATTTGGTTATGTTGTAAATTCCCCAACCTTCCAATGGAAGCAAAACAATCCTTGTGCACCAATCTAACTTCTCCTGACGGAAGTTGCACTTGTGCATACTTCCCCTCAAGTGAAACTAACTTAGCTGCATTGCCGGCGCTTTTTGCAATTTGACCACCTTTTCCTTTTGTAATTTCTACATTATAAATTTCAAATCCTACGGGAATACTCTCCAAATGCATTCTGTTCCCTACTTTAATTTTAGCTTTTTTATTAGTAACAATCTTGTCACCAACTTTCATGCCATGAGCAGCGAGTATATATCTTTTTTCTCCATCTGCGTATACCACCAAGGCGATAAAAGCACTTCTATTGGGATCATATTCAATCCCTTTAACAACTGCGGGAATCCCCAATTTGTCGCTTTGATTGAAGTCAACCAAACGATAGGCTTTCTTATGACCTCCTCCTTGATGCCTTACGGTAATTCTTCCTTGGTTATTGCGACCTGCCTTACTTTTCTTTGAAACAATCAAACTTTTTTCAGGAGTTTTCTTTGTTACTTCTGCAAAGTCATTTACGGTCATATTCCTACGTCCCGGTGTTGTTGGTTTCAATTTACGAATTCCCATCTTCAGAGTTTAAATTATTTTTCAGATTTAATTTTTAAAGGATCAAAAGCATTTTTCTTATTTAGTAATGTTACAAATGCTTTTTTATAATCTTTTCTTTTGGTTATATGACGATCTCGTCCAATCATCCTCACCTTTTTCGGTGCCTTGAGGATATTTACATCTTTTACTGCCACTCCATAAAGTAGTTCAATGGCTTTTTTGACATCAATTTTTGTACTGTCTTTGTGTACATAAAAAGTGTGTTTCCCTAAAGCATTGTCTTTAAGTCCTTTTTCTGTAACAACCGGCCTAATTATAACATCAAACAATTTCACAACTGGTTTTTTAAGTGATTAATTATTTTTTAACAAAAATTTCTTCTGCCTTTTTTAGAGCTGGCTCCAAAAAAAGAACTTTTTCATACTTCGCTAAATCTGCAATATTCAGATAGTTTACCAATAATATCTTTACTCCCGGAATGTTTTTTGCTGATTTTTCAAGTATTTCGTTTTTCTTATCCAGGACAAAAAGTGTCCTTCTTGCTTTTGGTAATTTACCTAGCATTTCCACAACATGCTTTGTTTTGATTTCTTTTGCATCATATTTATCCAAAGCGGCAATCCCTCCATCTTTTGCTTTAAGTGACAATGCAGAGAATAAAGCTTTTCTTCTCTGTTTCTTGGGCATGTCTTTTTCAAAATTTCTATTATTTCTCGGTGCCATTGCATTGCCTCCACCTTTGTAGTGAGGGTTACGGATCGAACCTTGACGGGCACGACCGGTTCCTTTTTGGCGGTAAGGCTTTGCCCCACCTCCGCGGACCTCTCCTTTTGTAAGGGTATGTGCCAAATTAACGCGAGCATTGGAATGCTGACGAACCAGAGCTTGATGCATCAATCCTTCATTAATTTCAGCCTTAAAGATAGCATCTGACACCTTGATTGTTTTTAATTTTTCGCCTTTTTGTGAGTACAAATCAATATTCACCTTTACTTGAATTAAATTATTTTCTAAAAAAACAAAAGCTTAAGAAAAAATTTAAGCTTTGATATAAACATAGGTATTGCGAGCTCCGGGAACAGCTCCTTTCACAGCTATAATATTTTTTGCTTCATCAACTAAAACAACCTTGCGGTTTTTTAGCGTGACCTGACCTCCGCCCATGCGACCAGGCATTTTTTGTCCCGGCTTTGTCCTCCCTGGCATGGCACAAGCACCTGTTGAACCATGGCGAGTATATTTTGTTCCATGAGTTTCTCGGGCAATTGCAAAATTATGTCTTTTAATGTTTCCCTGAAAACCCTTCCCCTTTGAGACTGCCGTAATTGTGACAGTTTCAATCTCTTTAAAATTACCTACATTTACTTTGTCACCTTTTTTAAATTCAGCGTCTTCTTCAATACGAAATTCCTTAACTTTTTTGTATTTTTTATTCTTTGTTGGGTTCTTAAAAGAATCACAACCCAAAACGACAGCTGAGTAACCGTCATTATCAACTGTTTTCACTTGAATAATATCGTTTGGCTCAGTCTCAATAAAGGTAACGGGAAGAACGATTCCATCTTCATTCAAAATTTGAGACATGCCGATTTTTTTACCAATAATTCCTAACATTCGTTTTTAGAGGTTAAGGATAGTGAAGATTCTTTTCAAACCCGCACCATCGCGGCTAACTTATATTTTTTAAAGCGGAGAAATTCTATAGATGTTCAAAACCAAAGTCAAGGACTTTTTTTGGTTTTTTTGTCGTACTTAAGAAGAACTCAGGATTTTAATGATTTTACAGGTGAATAAACTAGGATAAAACAATAACACTTTCTAAAGATTAACACAAAAACACAAGATTTATACTTGCTGACATTTTACGTTTTAGCATTAAAATCAGTTTTCACTAAAAACGATATTCTAGCTACCAAGAACAACTGAAGATTTAGTTCCGAAAATTTTAAGCAAAGTAGATTTGCTTAAATTGATTCTATAAATATAAAATATATTTGGAACAAAGCATTGACACAACTATGCTTTGTGTTAATATATGCATCACAAACCAGCTCTTTAAAATCATTAGAATATTGATAGGTAAAAATCTGTGATTGATCTGCATCTTATAACACTCACTTCACCTTGTAATTGGGTGGTAGTGATAGTTTCTTGTCTGAATTCAAACACAGATACTCTGCCTATCAAAAAGATTATTCGGGCTATCAAATTAGGGACAACTTATGTTTTCGCTAGCTTGATGGCTCGAACCGGTCGAGCCGTATTAAAGTAAATTTCCTACAAAAGGGGAACAATACATGAGAGAAGCATTTCTTTTGACAATCAAGGGCCTCGTCCTTAGCCTGCTCATTCTTTGCCTGAACACACCCACCATTGCACAATGCGGCGGAGCAGAAGCAGGCGCGTACTTCGCTGACATCAATGGGAAAAATCTCGGGATTAGAATCAGTGCTGTGATCCTTCCCAGCGGGTGGGTCCAAGTGCTGAACAAGGATGGATTGAAGACTGGGATTATAATCACCCAAGGCAAGACGGAAAACATAAGCGAAAAGGTGTCCGTTAATGGAAAAACTCGGGGAGCAGCACCCTTTCTTATGCGGAAGCCTACCATAATCAGTTTTCCTGATGGACGCAAACTGGATGTAGTCAACAGATTCACCGAAGTTCGGGTCGGTGATACCATCATCAAAAAAACAGGAATCGGCGCCTACATCTACCTTGAAATACAGGAGGGATAACGCCCAGAACCGAGGCAGAGTAAAACAGGCGGCGCGCTTTCTCATCCAAGTTGCGCCCGCCTTTTTTACCATACAATTTTTTATCTACTACAAAAAAAGACATCTCTTTTGAAATGTCTTTTTTATAAATACTAATTATCACTCGTTCTACTTATCAGCGTTTTGAAACATTTTAATTTCAATCTCTACACCTGCCGGAAGACTTAAGTTTGAGAGTGTGTCAATCGTTTGCGAAGTTGCGTCAAGGATGTCAATTAACCTTTTGTGAGTTCTCATTTCGTATTGATCACGTGAGTCTTTGTTTACAAAAGTCGAGCTATTGACTGTAAATTTTTTGATTTTTGTCGGAAAAGGGATTGGTCCCGCTACAATCGCACCTGTTCTTTCTGCAGATTCTACAATAATCCCCGCAGCTTTATCAATCACACTGTGATCAAAAGCTTTGATTGTAATTCTGATTTTCTGACTCTTTGCTGCCATTTAAATATATTTTAGATTTTAGAACTTAGAGATTAAAAAGAGTGTCATATGAGTCTATCGAAACACAAGACATCCACATGATTGTCACTCTTAGCCCCATATTGCGGGCTTAGAGGACGCTTTGTAAAAATAAACTTCATCTCCCGCCCAACTTAAAAACTAAATTGTGCGGGATAAAAATCTATTTTTTGATTTTAGATACTACACCAGCACCTACGGTTCTACCGCCTTCACGGATTGCAAACCTTAAACCTTCTGCCATCGCAATCGCAGAGCCAAGTTTTACATCCATTTTAATGTTATCACCAGGCATCACCATTTCTACTCCTTCCGGAAGAACAATTTCTCCGGTCACATCAGTTGTACGGATGTAGAATTGAGGTTTATAACCTTTGAAGAACGGAGTATGACGTCCTCCTTCTTCTTTTGTTAGTACGTATACTTCAGCTTCAAATTCTGTATGTGGAGTAATTGTTCCCGGCTTAGCAAGAACCTGTCCACGTTCAATTTCTTCTCTTTCAATTCCGCGTAGAAGAGCCCCGATATTGTCACCAGCTTGACCTTGATCAAGAAGTTTTTTAAACATTTCCACTCCTGTTACCACTACTTTTCTGGTTTCTTTGATTCCGACAATTTCAACTTCTTCATTCACTTTAACGATACCTTGTTCAACTCTACCTGTCGCAACTGTTCCACGTCCTTTGATTGAGAAAACGTCTTCAACCGGCATTAAAAATGGTTTATCAAGTTCACGAACCGGATCCGGCACGTCGTTATCCACAGCTTCCATAAGCTCAAGAATTTTTCCACACCATTCACATTCTTTTTTACCACACATACATTCAAGTGCTTTCAAAGCCGAACCTCTGATAATAGAAATATCATCACCAGGGAATTCGTATTTAGAAAGAAGTTCGCGTACTTCCATTTCAACCAATTCGACAAGTTCTTCGTCATCTACCATGTCTACTTTATTCAAGAAGACAACGATATGAGGAACGTTTACCTGACGAGCAAGTAAGATATGTTCACGAGTCTGAGGCATTGGACCATCAGCGGCAGAACATACCAAGATTGCACCATCCATTTGGGCAGCACCTGTAATCATGTTCTTTACGTAATCGGCATGACCTGGACAGTCAACGTGAGCATAGTGACGTTTTTCTGTTTCGTATTCAACGTGAGCTGTTGCAATTGTAATTCCTCTTTCTCTTTCTTCAGGAGCATTATCAATTTGATCAAAAGCTTTTGCTGTGTTAGCTCCTCCGAAAGCAGCTGCAAGAACGTTTGTAATTGCTGCTGTTAATGTTGTTTTTCCGTGATCAACGTGACCGATCGTACCTACATTCACATGCGGTTTACTACGATCAAATGTAGCGTCTGCCATAACAATAATAAGTTAAAAAATAGTTCAGCTTATGTTTTCAGAATAATAAGCACTTACAAAAATTGCAAGCGCAGGGATTTTAGCAAAAGAGATTTTTGCTGTCAAAGGAATTTTAGGGTTTTGGTTTTTTATCCATTTTCAAACTAAAAAGTTTGTTTTAGTGGCTTGTGCTAAAAAAGATCAAACCCCAGTTGACAAGTAAGGAATTTAAATTCAACCAATTATTGTAAAGATCACAGATCATCTATAAACATCACTCTCCTGATTGTAATCAATGTTTATGTAATAAAAGAGGTCGTTTTGATCATTTTCAATCCGGCTACCATGTGAAACACCTGTATCAGCCGTACTTGAGAGAGTGCCGAACGAATTGACTGTGACAGCAGTACTTGTTAGAGCCCAACCAAAACGATTTTCAACATTTTTAGCATCACCTGTAAGTAATTGATTGCCGGTGTTTGTTGTTCCGTCCAAGACAGCCGATCAGGTCGCAGAATGTCCTGACAAGGCTATACGTAGGGAATATCAATTTTCGTTGTTTGTACTTACGGTTACCGTGTTTTTTTGTGTGACAGCACCTCCTGTTCCCGCCCAGTTTTGCCCCATTTGAAAGTCAGGGTCAATATTGAAAACCACCGAACCGGTATCTACCGAAGCAACCAAGGCTTCTTGAAGCTGAACGTTCAAAGCAACTTGTTGTGCTGAGATAGTAATATCAGCCAGACCGCTTTCCAATAGAGTACTACCTGAATTATAGATATTAATTGTCAATTCATAAACTCAAGTTGAAGCAGGATTTTTTACCTTATTATTACTAAAGCGCATTTCAAGCACGTCACCGACAGCGACACTGCCTGTAATTGTGGAAACAACCGTAGTTCCTGTGGAGTTTACAAGATCAACGCTACCAGAGATACTTCCGCTTGCTGATTGGACTGTGATATCACTTTCTGCCAAACTGCCTGTAAATGCATACGCGCCACTGTTAAAAATTACTTCCATCTTATCTCCTGTGTTTAGTTCAATGCTAACGGGAAAATAGACAATATAATTTGTGGTATCAGCAATACGAATGCTTTCTGCAGAGACAGACCCTCTTTCTCCATTTGTAGTGTCGAAAGTGAAGGTTGCCGAAGCTGTTTTTTCTTCATTTTGAGCAGTATCGGTTGCACGGCTTTTAATTGTATAGCGACCTCCATTCGTCCAAACGGGTGAAATATATGTCCAATTTTCCGCACCATCAGCCAACAGCCAGACTTCACTAGTTGCGACAAAGCCTGTTCCCGAATACCATTTGTCTGCGGTTAAATCCTTAATACTGACTCTAACGAAATCAACAGCTGTTTGGGCGTCGGAAGCTGTTCCAATAATTTTGGGTAATGCACTCAAATCATCTCCATCTCTCGGATAGAGAATTTTTGAACTTGGTTCTTGTGTTTCGAGGCTAAAAGTTGCAGTTTGGGAACTCCAAACACCTTCTCCACTGTCATCATCCCAAAACTTAATTCTCCAATAGTAGGTAATACCTCCGCTTAATTGATCCCCGGCATAAGTAATCGCCTCGCAGACTGTGTTAACCAAACAACCTGTACCTGACAACGCAGTTCCGCCAGAACCTGAATCCCAAAGAGTCGTACCTGTAAAAGTAGAAGCTGTATTGACTTGAATTTGATATTTTAGTGCGATATCCCCAGCATCACTGTCTCGATAAATTGCGGTAAATTCCGGCGTTGGATTAGGGAGATTAATAGGGTTTGCATTGCTTTCTGTTTTTAAAGTATCGGGGGCAGAGGGTTTCGCGTTTAAATCTGCCAAAAAACTGGCGGTTTCTGTGCTCCAGACTCCTTCGTTACCCTCATCATCCCAAAATTTAATCCTATAGTAGTAAGTTGTATTATGAATTAATGTTGCTCCTGAGTAAATAATGTCACTTGAGCGATTCCCTGCGGTGATGTTGGTAATCGTCACACCTGTACCCGAATCCCACTCCGGACTTGAGAAATCGCTGTTGTCATCAACCTGAATTTGGTAAGCATTGGCAATATCGCCTGCTTCAGGATCATTGTAAATTGCAGAAAAATGTGGAGTGTTCGAGGTGATGCTCACACCTGTACCGGATGTGCCGGATTGGGCGTCTGTGTCATTGACATAAAGTATTGTTGGCTCTGTCGGAGCCGGATCTTCAGTGTACTTTATCGCTATTTGATTTATTTCCGAAGAATCTGTCTCTCCGTATGGGCTAGATGGTGGAGTGAAGTCTGATGTCCAACGGGCTTCACCTTTGGTTATACGGATTTCGTCAAGATAGCCATCGAAATAAGTTGAAGCTGTTGGAACCCCATTTGGAACACCAGCTCAGAATGATAATACTCCATCACTATCGACAAAAGTTAATCCTGTCACATCTACAGTCTCCTGAAGAGTACCATTTTGAAATAAGTAAACAGTATTACCACTACGCACCATGGCAATGTGATCCCACTGTCCAGCATTAACCGTACCAAACGTCGTGCTTGGCCCCCAAGATGATCCTGTAGTTGATGTATGAAACCCAAAATCAACTCCTGACATCACATAAAGTTGAACTGGAGAATAATTAGAAGCAAGTTTTTGTGTCACGAGCGCTTGATGCTCCGTACCAGATATATAATTAACCCAAAAATCAATCGTAAAATCCTCACTGCCAAAGTCCCAATCATCACTATCCGGAAGAGTTAAACAATCTCCTGTCCCATCAAAATACATCGCACTTTTGCCAAACTTATGACTGACACTATGTTTTATGTCTCCATTTGCCGTAACCACATGTCCTGTGGATGCTCCGAAAGAATTGTCTGTAAAACTTGTAGAATTTGATGTTTTGTCAGATTGCAGTAACAAAACCGTATTCGCATCATTACCTAATCCCAGATCGTACTTGGCAGTCGGTGGCATGAAATTGGAAGTCCAGCGAGCTAAGCCTTTTGTAACACGTAGTTCATCGAGAAATCATTTCCACTCACTTTGAGGACCTCCCGAGTACTCTGCACCAATCGTAAGCACAGAATCTGAATCAAGCATTGTATCACCTCCAACGCTATTACTTCACACGTCTTGTCCATCCAAATAAATTGTTATAATATTTCAATTTCGTACTAAAGCAACATGGTGCCAATCATAATCCCACGATTGTGAACTAGAATTAAAATTCTTATTTCCACTTTCATTCGACCAAAAATATCCTGTTAAACGATCTCCAATAATTCTAAGTCCAAATGATTCATGCATAGATGTATCTAACGAAGTTATAATCCAAGGATTTACACCAATGCCTGATTCTCTTTTGAACCAAGTATCAATCGTAAAATCTCCATTACCAAAGTCAAAATCATCCGAATCCGGAATACTCAAATAATCTCCCGTCCCATCAAAATACATCGCACTTTTGCCAAACACGGAATTTCGAACATGCTTTACATCACCATTTATAGTAATTGCATGACTGCTATCAGAATCATCTGCAAAGGCTGCAGAGCCGTTTTCTGCATCCGAATGAATTAGGAGTTTTGTCTTTTCGTCATTTCAGTTTGTCACATCATCATTTGCCTGCAAGCTTACTGCTACGTCCAAAGATGTTTGACTCTTGTCAAAACCGCCTGTTTCTACCCAGTCAGAATCCATCACAGCAGCAAGGTCATCTGCGGTCATTTGATTATCACGATATTTTGTCGCTTGAGATATGGCAGAATTCGCTGTATCACCACCCAAAGTTTCAGCTAATTCCCATGTATCCAAACTCGCAGGATAAGATGGAACTGTAAAATCAGAAGTCCAGCGGGCGATTCCTTTAGAAATACGCAGGTCGTCCACATACCCATTTAAATAATTGCCTCAATCGCTTGTTTGTCCTCCAACTTGCAGCGGAATGCTTGGATTAACCCAATTTGTTCCTGCACTAATGGAATCTTCAATTAATAATGATCCATTTAAATATACTTTTAAAACATTTCCCTCTCTTATAATTGCAATATGATTCCATGCATTTTGTATAACTGAATTAGTGGAACTTTGAGTGTTTACTTCAGCAGTCCCTGCATTGACCATTACCGTATATAAGTTACTATTTTCGATCCTCGTATACCACCTATTGCTGACATCTTCCCATTGACTAATCAAATATTGTGTCCCGGACAAACTTCTTGGATTCACCCAAAAATCAATTGTAAAGTCTTCGCTTCCAAAATCCCAATCATCACTATCCGGAATGGACAAATAATCATCCACTCCATCAAAAGAGAGAGCGTCACCAAACTCATCTGGAAGTCCGGAAATTTTTACATCTCCATTTGCAACTGGTAGATGATTTGAACTTGAAGAATCTGTAAAAGTTGTCGAGCCTTCTGGTCCATCCATATTTAATAACAATTTTGTATTTATATCTGCAGAATGAGGAATCGTAGGAACTACGATAGAATCAGAATCATCACTTTGAGGACTAGCACCATATCTATTATCATGCGTTATTTTTAGACTTTCCATCGCCCCTTCAAAATCATCACCATTCCCATAATTCCCAATCAATAATGCCCCTGCAAACGTATCAACATTTGATTCTGAAAGATATTTAACCTGTTGTCCATTCACATATACGCCATATTCATTTCCAATTTTAATTAACGCGATATGTGTCCATTCATTATTGCTCAAAGGATGGTTTGTTCCAGTTATATCAACAATATATGAACCACCACTTCTCATTTCAAAATCTAAGCCACCACCATTAATATGGAAGAATCTCCAAAAATTATTAATATCTTCGTACTGAGCTACATAACATTCATCCGTTGTTAAGTCAGTGTGTTTAACCCATAAATCAATCGTCATATTCGTTCCAATATCCCAGTCAGTACTATCTGGCAAACTCAAATAATCACCCGTTCCATCAAAATATGCTGCCTGACCAAATCTGGCAGTATCATCCATTTTCGTACCACCATTAAAAGTCACATCATGTTCCGATAAAGAACGATCTCCATCAAAATGTAAAAGTAGTTTTGTGTTGCTATCTGGAGTTTGGGCAGAAACCGGCGGAGTGAAGTTTGAAGTCCAAAGTGCTTTACCTTTTGTGACACGAACTTCATCAAGTGATCCATTAAAATCAAAAGTTCCTGTATTCCATTGAGAACCTGTTCTTCCGTGTCCTCTTCCCACCTCAAATTTACCACCATTTACTGTTCCAGAAAGTGAGGTTGTTGTTCCAACAGATTGACCATTCAAATACATTGTTATTGTCCCACTATTATTAGCAATAGCAACATGGTGCCAACCTGATTCCAAAAGCACAGAATTGCTAAAATCCGCAATTGTGTTTCAATCTCCCCAATAAAATCTTAACAAATTAGAAGATTTTGTCAGCCTGATGCTCCATCAGTTACTTCAACCTACTCCGTCTGTATATGCTAGATGAATCCCATCGTTATTCTTCTGATTAAACCAATAATCAATAGTCCAATCAGTAGCAAAAGACAAATCCCAATCTTGTGAATCAGGGATAGTTAAATAATCATCCACTCCATCAAACTGCATCGCCCCACCGATCTTCCCACGATTATCTAACTTCGGATTTCCGTTCGTAGTAATTGCATGATTTGAAGGTGAAGAATCTCCTTCTCCGTGTAAAAGAAGTTTTATATTTTCATCCTGCCTGAGGTATCCCCATTTACCTGAATCAACGCCAGAAAATCCGGTCGTTGCGTCCACTTTGGAGGCAATTGTTCTCCAAGCACTTGCAATCTTATCCCAAATTTTGAACTCATTTCTGCCATCAAAACTAAGTGAATAAAAAGAATCTGAATCGTTGCTTAATTCATTTACGCTAACTCCGTCAATTCCTTGCCAAGCCGAAGTATCCACTTGGTCAGTTGATGTAATTGTAGTGTAGGTTTCCGCTGGCGCGCTTTCTTCAACTGTTCCTACAATTTTTAAATTGTCTATATATTGAGAACCTCCTGTTGCGCCACCCCATACAACGTAATCATTTCAATCGTAGAAGGAATGTCCTGTTATGTCCAAAGTTTGCCTCTGGGGCCAGACAAGGCTTGATTCGGAAGGAGAAGGGTACCAAGTCACTTGGTTACCAATTCTTTCTATTTTTACGTAATACCATGTTCATGCTGAGAAGCTAAAACCTGAACCCGAAGCGTAAATTATACTGCCTGCATTATTTGTCATTGATAAATTCCAGGTTGAAGTATCCTCTCAGGTTGGAATAAATTTTCAAAGAGCCAAGGATGTATTACCTGAAAGATTGTTTACTGTTAAGGCTCTTTCAGAGGAACCTTCAGGTCTGATCCAAGCTGTTATAGCAAAATCATGATCTAAAACTTGCCCCCACTTTTTCGATGCTTCTGTTTTCCAATGATTAACATCGCTTGATGGTTTATACATAGAATGACTCCCTCCACTGTCAGTTGGCACTGTTGTACTAAAATTAGCAGAACCATTCAACGAACTTGTGTAATCACCACTAATAGTGTTCAGATTATTGCCGTCAAATTTATACTCTTCTTCAAAGTTCAGCTTTGTTTTTACCAATTTAACTTCTCCTTCATCAAATTCCGTAAGATAAATTTCACTTACTACGCCATCAGCGACATGCTCGGACAAAATGACCTGACCGCTCCCACTACCTTCTCCTTTGATTTCTAAAATATCATAAAATGTTCCATCAACCTTCACCCGACTACCTTCGCGTACCTTAGGACTGTCAATAAAATGCATGAAGGCTGGAGGTGTAAAATTTGAAGTCCAGCGGGCAAGTCCCTTGGTTATACGAAGTTCGTCAAGATAGCCTTTGATTGACTCATTGCTCATTTTAGAACCAATATATAGAGCATCTGAAACATCATCGAGAGCCAATCAAGACGACCAGGTTTCTACAATTTGACCATTGTTAAATGTATAAAAGATATCTCCGGATCGCACTAAAGCATAATGGTTAAACCCACTACTTGAAAAGCTTCCCAAGGATTTTCCATTTGCAATATCCCATGATGCACTGTTACTGGACAACCAAGTAACAAGATTCCCACTTGGAGCATCAACATCAATCAAAAATGGTCTATGTCCTGAACCATATCTTCTTGTAATTAATCCATTCCCCCATGATCACACTGTGCCATCGTCCTTATACCAAAAATCAATTGTAAAGTCTCCACTCCCAAAATCCCAATCAGCACTATCATTTAAATGTAAATAATCCCCCGTTCCATCAAAATAAAGCGAAGTGTTACCCAACTTATTCGCCCCAGTTGAATGTTGAACATCACCATTGACCGTGACTTCTTTGCCAAAAATTGATGTATCTTCAATATTTTTTGATCCATCTGTGTTATTCGATTGAATTAAGAGTTTTGTATCTGCACCACTACCAATAGTTACCACCGATCCACTTGCCGTCTCAAAATGACCTGCATTTTCCGGTGTGAAATTTGAAGACCAGCGAGCAATTCCTTTGGAAATACGAATTGCATCCAAGCGACCATTGAAATAGTGATTGTAGTTATATCTTTGTACTCCAATATGCAACATTCATTGACCGTTCAAAATTCCACCAATATGAGTAACTGTATTTAAAAGTTCACCATTAACATATAAAGAAAAAGTGCCTCATTCTCTTACTACAGCCACATGGTACCATTCTCATTCATGCATATTGCTAGTTCCAGACAATACTGGCAAGTAACCAGAGTCATCATCCTTGCGAAATAAAGCTCGTAGAGTTCATCCTTGATGTGCAATAGAAAATGATGCATTCCCATCATTACCGCTAGCTCTACCTTGCCAAAAAATTATATTTTCATTTATTACATCATCTGGATTCATCCAAAAGTCAATCGTAAAATCCTCATTCCCAAAGTCCCAATCATCACTATCCGGAAGAGTTAAATAATCTCCACTGCCGTCAAACTTGTAAGCTCCACCGTATTTTCCATCTGAACTGATCTGCGCATTTCCATTAAAAGTAATTTTGTGATTTGCAGCAGAAGCATCTCATTCAAAATCTAGCAATAGATTTGTATTTGTAGTAACTGTAGCCGGAACAGTTGGAGGCATAAATCCTGTTTCCCAGAGTGCTTCTCCTTTGGTAATTCGAAGGTCATCCATATAGCCAGTAAAAGGACTACTTACTCCATTGTAAATGCCTACATACAAATTTGATGAACTTCCCGAAACAGCTCCCAGATGAGATTGAGGAAAGTTGCTGTCTAATACACCATCAATATAAATTGAAATATCATCCTGGTCTCTGGTTATTGCAAAATGAGTCCATTGATTCAGAGGCACAGTATTTGTCGTCGTATTTACCCAAACATCATTTGGTCCTAAATACAGAGATATTTGCCTACTGGCAGTAAGCCACACTTGAAAGCCTCTGTTGGCATATGCGCCTTGCTCTAAAATCACGCTAGAACCACCCTTCGTGTAAATCCACCCATCAATCGTAAAATCTCCATTACCAAAGTCAAAATCATCCGAATCGGGAATACTCAAATAGTCCCCATTCCCATCAAAATAGATTGTATCGCCAAAAATATTACTAAATCCTGTAATTTTAGAATCACCCACAGCATTTACTGCATGAACTGTGTTTCCACTATCAGTAAAGCTTGTTGAACCTTCTGCCCCATCCGCATGAATCAATAGCTTCGTATTCGTATCTGAATTCACTGCAGAAGTCGCCGGAGTAAAATTAGCAATCCAACGAGCATCACCTTTGGTAATACGAATATCATCCATATAACCTTTAAAATCAAGTGCTGGGAAATTTGCATATGATCCGATCACTAAATCAGAGATCTCTCCCGTATGATTTCCGGAAGCCGATGTATCAGTCATTGTGATTTTGCCGTCAAGAAACAAACGTGCAGTACTGCCTGATCTGTTTAAAGCTACATGATACCATTTGTGTGTTTCTAAGTTATTCCCAACATTATTCATACTAATCACATCATTCCCACCAGCATAAATATATGCTGCCAAATTACCAGCCGGTTGCATCATAATGCGAATATTCCCATTATGACGAGTTGATCCGCCTGTTCCTCCATTTTCCTGACTTGCATGAGGATAATCCTCTCTCGAAATCAATATTTGCTCCCCGATTTGCTCGAAATATACCCAAAAATCAATCGCAAAATCACCCGTACCAAAACTCCAATCAGCATGATCTGGAATTTCAAGATAATCTCCTGCTCCATCAAAATAAACTGCTTCGGCAAACTTGGTTGTATTTGTAATTACCGGATCACCATTTACCGTCACATCATGCCCCGTATTCCCCCGATCTCCATCGGCGTGTAAAAGAAGTTGTGTCTGCGCATCGCTTGAATATTCTCCTACTCCATCATTTACCCAATTTGTAATCTTACGTTTGACATCTTCTTGAGTATAATTTGCCTCATCCGTGAAGGTGATATAAGTCGTGGGGTCCAAAGCAATGGGATAAACCAAGCCTTTTGTATCGGCAAAAAGCTGAAGCCTTATCAACTCTTCTGTTTGGCTCAAAATTGTCCAGTAAGCCTTCTCGCTACGTTTGCCTTCTGCATCCAGCATGTATGGCGCCGGATGATACATTGCGACATTTCCTTTCGAATTGTAGTAATTGACTTTTCCTTTTTCTATTACTGCGAATAAGTCTGTCTTAATTTCGTATTCAAATTGCCATTTTCCCTCACCGATATAACCGATATTAGTCGCATCAGTACGAGCAGAGTTTGCGGTAGCAGGTGTAGTGGAGAAATCTTCCTCAGGATCTCTGTTAAGAGGAATTTCTTTCAAAATCAGATCCTCTTTCACCCCTCGCTTCACCACTGTTTTTAGCATGTCAACATCATCATAAACCTCCTTGAAAAGCACCTGATTTGCACTCTGTTGGGCAACGGATGGGTTTGCATTGACAGGTGTGATTTTCAGCTGCTCTACTTGATTTTCAGCCTGAACTGTTCCTTCTTTGGCACGACTGGAAATAATCTCCGAAGAATATTTTTTATTTAGTTCAATGTTTGCAACTGCAGTCTGCGCAATAAATAAATCCTTATTCCCTTTTACTTTTTCAAAACTCTTACTCTTGTCACGCAAATCATCCATTCGCATTACTTCGGAAAGTTGTTTAATTTCCGGCGAGTTAATCTCAGTAGAAAATAAATTTGAAAGCCAGATCGAGGCAAAAATTGTTCAAGTTAATAAAATTGTGATCAAAAAGCTCTTTTTTTTCAGCAAAGAGAGGATTTCTTTATTTTTTATTGAGAACATGGTTTTTAATAATTTATATTTTGATATTTTTTTCATTTAATTTTAACACTTTTCACTTTAAAAAACAAGGTTTTGTTGCCGCCTTAAGCATTGTCTTAAATTGATTAATTTAATCCTCCTTTAATTTTTCAATATAAAAAGCTCAATAAAGCATAGCAGCCCATAAATAAACACTATTTTACACTTTACACTTAAGTTTTTAAGCTTTAAAATGAGTTTTACATAGATATAATTTTTAATAAAAAACATATGTTTACCCAAGCGCAAGCACCTGCAGTTCAATCTCCGACTTTTTTAAATAAAGTTTTCGGCTACTTTGGAATTGCTATTTTGATGTCAGCTGTTGGAGTCTTTTATGCACCGGCATTTTTACCTCCATCTGCTTACAATATTGCCCTGATTTTAGAGTTGGTTTTGATTTTTACATCAGGTATGTGGTCGCAAAAAAGACCTTTGAACATTATCCTGTTTGCAACTTTCGCTTTTTTAACAGGTGTAACGGTGGTACCTCTACTTGCAATGGCTAATGCCGTTGGCGGAGCTGCTTTAATTTACAAGGCACTCTTTGCTACAACCGGTATGTTTCTGGGAGCAGCAACCTATGGTTTCATTACAAAAAGAAATTTAATGGGAATGCGAGGATTTTTAATTACCGGATTAATTGGGTTGATTATCGTTGGCATTTTGCAAATCTTTTTCTACTCTTCAACAGTTGAACTTATTTCTTCTGGTGTTGGAGTTTTGCTTTTTTCCGGCTTCATAGCTTATGATATTCAGAAACTAAAGTATTATCCTGAAAATATGGCTTTAGAGGCTGCTTTATCTTTATATTTGAGTTTCTTCAACCTATTCATTTCCGTACTTCGATTAATGACAGCATTAGGTCGAAATTAAGAACACGGAATTTTCATTTGCCAAAAACAGACAAATCAAGTAAAGTTTCGTAGCTTAAAAATTTAACGAGAATATACTATGGCAGTTCCAAAGAAAAAAGTCTCAAAAGGACGTTCCTCCAGGCGTTATAAAACTTATGTAAAAAAACAACATAAGAAGATTTTGGACAAATTGGTCTTGGTTGATTGTCCTCAATGTAAAGAGAAAAAAATCGCCCACCAGGTTTGTAAAACTTGCGGGACTTACAATGGAAGACAAGTCTTGGACATGGAAAAGAAAACGGAAAAAGTAACCAAAGTTTTGGCTTAATTCAACTTTTTTCTAAAACCTTTTATCAAGAAATAATTGACTCTAAATGCCAAGTTTTCGACATCTCTCGCGGGTTGTTTCTATGCAAACTTTATTTGAATATAGCATCCGCAAAAATAGTGATCCTCGTAAAATTCTCAAATACAATCTAAAAGTTTTTGCTAATAAAGTAGAAGATATCAGCTTTTTAGAGCAGCTTATTTTTGGTGTTATCGAAAATCGAGAAAAAATTGATGACAAAATCAAAAAATATGCGCCGGAATGGCCAATTGAAAAACTGGCTTTAGTCGAGAGGATTATTCTGGAAATAGGTTTGTTTGAACTCTTATACACAGATGATACTCCGCATGCTGTTATCATTAATGAAGCTGTTGAAATTGGTAAAAAATACGGAGATGAGAATAGTAATAAATTCATCAATGGAGTTCTAAGTACCGCTAGTAAAAAAATTAAGAAAAAATAATCTATGCAAAACGATTATTCTGCTTTGGAGGAAAGCATTGGCATAAAGTTTAAAAAAACAGACTTGTACAACGATGCCTTTACGCACAAGTCTTACATGAATGAAAACAGAAACATCAAAAAAACTGATAACGAACGGTTGGAATTTTTAGGAGATGCTGTTTTAGAATTAATCGTGACAGAGTTTTTATACTTAAATTATCCTGATCCTGAAGGCGTTCTGACAAATTGGCGCAGTGCATTGGTAAAAAAAGAAACTCTCGCCAGTATCTCCAGAGAGCTGGAATTAGGTCAGTATCTCTTTCTAAGCAAAGGAGAAAATGCCACGGGAGGAAGGGACAAAGACTATATCTTAGCCAATACTTTTGAAGCATTGCTAGGGAGTCTTTATTTAGATCATGGTTATCCTGTTGCGAAAAAATTTGTTGAAAAAAAACTTCTTATCAAACTTGAAAAAATAATCTCCGACGGATCATATATTGACGCCAAATCTCACTTTCAAGAAGTTGCCCAAGAAAAGACAGGGATAACCCCAAGCTACAAACTCATCAAAGAAGAAGGTCCTGATCACAATAAAATTTTTACTATGGGTGCCTACATTGAAAAAAAAATTTATGGTAAGGGATCGGGGTCAAACAAACAAGCCGCTGAGCAAGCCGCAGCGGGAGACGCACTAAAGAAACAAGGCTGGCAGTAGGTAATAAAGTGTAAAATAAAAAAAATGTATGAAGTCGAAGCGAAAGTCTGGGTAAAGCAAAAAAAGGAATGGCAAAGCCTTTTGGCGAAAATCAAAGAAGCTGCAAAATTTGAGAAAGAAGAAATAAAAGAGGATTTATATTTTGGGCGAGAAAAATCCTCCGAAGCTGTTTTTCGTTTGCGCACAAAAGATCAAAAAACACACACCGTCACTACAAAAGAAAAAAACATTATAGAAGGAATCGAGCAAAGCAAAGAAAGATCATTTAAAATAGACCAGCTGAAAAATTTTCTTTTTTTTACGGAAGGATTAGGTTTTAAGCTAATTTTAAAGAAGAAAAAAGTAAGTCGTGTCTTTATCAAAAAAAACCTAAGCATTGAACTTAATACTATTGAAAATTTAGGAAATTTTTTGGAGATTGAGTCTCTTTGCAAAATTAAAAGCGAGATTCCTCAGGCTCGTCGTCAGATAACAAAAATATTTCGTCAATTAGGCTTTGAGCAAAAAGATTTTGAAAAAAGACCTTATTTGGAAATTTTACAAACTTTGAGCTAATGTCTTATTTTATTATTCTGCCCCAATTTCAGTTAAGCACTGGTTTACTAAACTCGCATTATAGATCGCCTTACAAATATTGCCGTCACCAGCCTTAAGAGCAGCGTCATATAAGTTTTGGTTGATCTCATTAATACAGGTGTTTTTCAAATTATCATCATTTTTAATTTCAGCACATTTTGAAAGACGATCAGAAGCCACTGCTGTACTTTTGATGCGCGCATTTTGGCAGGCTTCATTTTTACTAAGATCTTGCAAAAAATCACACTGACCCAAGGCTTCATAAATAGTTTCCTGGCAAGTCAGACGCAAAATAGAATCATTAATTCTATTGCAATAATTTGCGTTTAATTTATCGGTAGCCAGATCATAATTTCCTTCATCCGTATTAGGGTACTGATCCCAATACATTCCTCCTGAACTTGAGCCTGATGATGAGCTTGAACTGCCTTGATTTGGCTCGTTCTCTTCGCGGAGGGGATTGTCCGAGGTGTTTGCCGAATCTGATCCACCTGAGGAGCCAGAGCTGCTTGTAGTTAAATTTTCTTCTGCATGAGCTGATTCATTTTCAACTGGTGGGGCTGAGTTATCATTCTCAAAACTGTCTTTTTGTTCAATTTCTTCCGCCGGAATTTCAATCATCTCTACTTCCGTAATTTCTGCTCCTGTAGATAAAACAACTTCGATTTCATCTAAATCATTAAAGTTAATTTCCTCTGAGGGCAGGAGAATTTTTCTTTGGATAAAATCACCTTCCTTAATTTTTTCAGTCAAAATAACTTCAACCATTTTTTCATCCGCATCTACGTAATTCCATTCACCTTCACCAGATTCGATTAATTCATCACCACTGCGGATTTTGATTGTGCCTTGTTTTTTTATCTCTTTAAATAAACCAGTATCACCATCATCAGTCAGAGCATCATAAACAGTCGCTCCACTTGCCAGATAAATTTGGAAAAAATCAGGTTGCGTTGTTACGATTCTGCCTGAAGTAATTGCAAGTTTACGATGCATAATTGCTGCTCCGCTGGAGTATTTTATTTCTGTCACAATAGGTTCCTCCTTTGATAAAATTTTACCACTACCGGAAAGTAGTAAATCACTGCCCGTAAAAATGTATATTGAATCAGTAAAATTAACCCCCTGATAACCATAATCCGTACTATTCAAAATCCTGCCTGCAGGGTTATCAAAAGCAGACTTAAAAAGACTAAAAAGCATTCCGACAAAAAGCAGTAATGCTATAAAAATCAATACGATAAGATGTTTTTTATTCATGTCTTTTTTTATTTTGCTATCCACTCTATTTTTTACCATTCTTCATTAAAAATTCAAAGACAAAATCAAAAATAACTCACTTTCTGATTTTGTAAGCTTACTTTTGCCTGCCTTTTTGCCAATTACGATAAAAATAGATCGCCACAAAAATAATAACAATAAAAACTGCAGTTGTTTCACCGATAAGTTTAATTTTATTGTGAATTAAGTTCCAATGCTTTCCAAAGTAAAAGCCAGTTAAATTTAAAGAAACTGACCAAAAAAGTGCTCCCGAAATTTGATACAAAAGGAAACTTCTGTATTTCATACGGTTAATACCTGCAAGTAAAGGAACAAATGATCTAATATAAGCAATAAAACGAGCAACAAAGACAGACTTATTTCCATGATTTCTAAAAAATTGCTTTGTGTAATCAAAGTGCTTTTTTTTGATGCCAAAAAATCTACCATTTTTCTTGAGTAACTTCCGACCATACTTTCGTCCTGTATGATAAGCGATATTATCACCAATTACAGCACCTACAAAACTAATTAAAATACTTATCTTGAGATCAAAAACACCTAAATGTGACAAAAATCCACTTGCAAGTAAAAGTACATCAGCAGGCAAAACAAAGCCCAAAACAAATGCTGTTTCCAGAATATTTAGTAAAAAGAGAATGGGGTAACCGAATTGGGCAAGAAAATCTAACAAATTGTAAAATTAAAAATGAAAAATTGTTTGTCATTCTGAGAAGTTCTCCTTAAAACAATAAAAAAAGTGAAAGACGAAAAATCTCTTGCGATTGTTGGGCGAGATCCCTCACTGCTCTAGCAAACGAGATCGGTTCAGGATGACAAAAAAACCAACTACTCACTTACATACTAACAACTAACAAAACCCCACTCACCACAAACAAATACCAACTAAAAACACTTAAAGAGTGTTTTTGGATAAAATACATCAAAAACTTTACACAAAGATAGCTTGAAACAAAAGAGGCAATAAACCCCATAAATAGGATTGTATAATGTGGAAATAATACTTTTCCTGCATGCGCCTGAAGTAAAACATATCCCATTGCAGCGGTAATTGCCGGTATCGCCATTAGAAAAGCAAAACGAGCAGCCATTTCACGTTTTACCCCCTGAAACATTGCCATGGAGATAGTTGCCCCCGACCGAGAAATTCCCGGAATTAAAGCACAAGCTTGAGCACAACCGACAAAAAAAGCTTCCTTCAAATTTAATTTCTTTTTTTGTTTCTGTTTAGGAAATTTTTCAGAGAGGGTTAAGAGCAAGCCAGTAAGAAAGAGCATAATCGCAACTGTGGTTGTATTACGAAACCATTGATCCAAAAAATCGCTAAAAAAGAAACCGACAAATAAGGCTGGTATTGTAGCAATAATCAGGTTTTTAAAAAGAGCGAGTTCAGGGTTACTTGATTTGGTTTTTAGTGCCTTTCCAAGTCCTTTGAAAATTTGCACCAGATCTTGCTTAAAATAAAAAATAATCGCCAGTAAAGTTCCAAAATGTAAAATTACATCAAAGCCTTTCTGAGAAGTCGCATCAATCTCCAGTCCTAATAATTTCTCAAAAATAACAAGGTGTCCCGAGCTTGAAACAGGTAAAAACTCTGTCAAACCTTGTATGATACCCAGAATAATCGCTTCAAAAAAAGACAAAGGATCTACGGATTAAAAAAATAAAATTGTGAATTTAAGCAAACATCCGACTAATCACATCTCCCACATAAGCCATTAAGACAAAGCGTGGAACACGCCCAACAATACTTGCTAATATAAACTTGTAAAATGGCAAATTATAAATTCCCGCCAACCAAGTCATCACTTTAAAAGGAATAGGTGTAAACCCTGCAATCACAACACTCCAAAGTCCATATTTTTTAAAAAACTTTTTACCTAATTTAAAAGCCTTCTTTCCAAAAATTTTAATAAAAACCGGTTTACCTAAGACTTTTCCCAGCCAATAACCTACAAGTGCGCCGAGCACAGTGGCAATACAAATAGTTAAAACTGTTAAATCCGTATCAAGTCCGAGAGATGTCGCTCCGACAATAAAAGGGTCAGGAATAATCGGTTGAATAAAACTTTCCGTAAAAGTCAATAAAAAGATTCCGGTATATCCGTATTGCTCTACTAAAGCAGTTCCCCATGCTGCGAGTGTTTCAAACATTAAAATTGCAATTAACTTTGGATAAAATTTAGCTGAATCAAAATATCATCGCTCTTCTTTTTCTGCAATGTAAACTTGTTTTGACTAATTCCCCAAAACTCATATAATTTACCCGCTTGGCAAATTTATAATTTTGCATTTATCATTCTGTAAGGTTGGTCCCATCGTCTAGTGGTTAGGACGCTAGGTTCTCATCCTGGTAACAGGGGTTCGATTCCCCTTGGGACTACCAATTTAAAAATACCAAAGACTCTCATATTCAGATGAGAGTCTTTTTTTATTGTTTATCTACGACGCTTTTTGTCGCTTCTATTTTTCTATCTGCATATAAGACCACATCTTTTATAACCATTTTTTGAATAGCAGAGATTAAAGTTTCCATAAGATTATAATCTGGTTGATTGTTTTTTATTGGAAGTAAAATATCTAACTCATCTGCATCTTTTGCATAAAAATTCCTTCCATAGTCAAACTGCCCATTGTGGGATGATTTGTGAATTGCTGTTGTTACAAAGACAGATGCAAGTTTTGACAAATTTTCAGTATGTACAACTGCAATATGGTCATCTCCTCCATATTTGTAATTTCTGTATTTTGCAGAACCAAACATATCGATTGTTGTTGTATTTTCTGAAAAAACAGTAACGTCATTCCCAATAAAAGCAGATATTCCTTCATTTGTTTCTCCTGCTGTAACAAAAGGCAATGTTCCCAGAACTCTGTCTGCACTTTTTAATCGTTTTCCTCGTGTTGATTTCCCAAATAATTGTTCAAGGTTAAAAGATTCCCATTCCACAGTATCAATATTTTCCAAAGCCTTCTCTTCTTCATCCGTCAAAACATAATCTTTTAATCCAGTAGCTAATAAATAAGCTTCTAGCTCGGCGATACGCTGAGCTTCCAGCTCGGCGATACGCTGAGCTTCCAGCTCGGCGATAAAATTCTCCATAAATTCAAAATCTATTTTGCCGTTTTTGGTTGGGAGTTGGATTTTTACTTGATTGAATTCGTTTTCAAAATGTCTAACTAAAGTATTTTGAAATACTTTCTGATTTTTATTCAGTAAACTTATGAAATAATTTGCAATTCTAGGTGTTAAGGTAAATGATTTTGGTATTGCTCTTTTTGTAAATTGACCTGCATAAAAATCTTTTTCCATATAGAAAAATTTCATTGCAATCATTCCAACAGCTAAACAGTTACCATGAATTTTGTGTTCTTCATCCAAATAATCAACATATCCTAAAATACCATTATTAAACTCTGTTCTTGTAAAATAAGGAAATTTACTTTCTTCAGTAAAAACAAAACTATTTTTATTTAATTGTGGATTTCCTTTTATCTCAAACAAATCCCCCAACCTGTATTCGCCCCACTCAACATTTTTTAATTTCTCGTCAAGTGGGGCATCTATTTTCCCAAGCCATTGTCGTTACCTTGCTTTTTTAAGATATTCGAGACTTCCCAGGCGAGATAATCACTAACTGTTTTTTTGAAATCTTTTAACTTTGGCTTAGTATCTATAGGTGCCGTTTGATTCCAATCCGCTCCATTATCTGGATCAATCGTATTTTCGTAGTATTCTTCTTCAGTAAAAATATTAAGCTTACTCTTGCCAAACCTCACTAAATTAACCAATTCCTCATATCTTTTTTTAGCTCTATCAGTATCTTTGAGATTCTTACTTGTCTTTTTACGGTTCGTCCTAGTATATCCATCATTTGAGAAATCAATAAATTTCACCATTTCTTCTTTATGATGTTTTTCATTAACCTTGAAAACATAAACATTAGTTTGCACACTCGATTTACCTATAAACAAATCAATCGGCATTTTAATACTGGCAATCAGTGTATGTTTTTGCAGTATTCTTTTGTTGTACTCCTTAGCCTTACCTGACCCTGCGGAATTTTGAATAATAATCGCAGCATAGCCTTTATTCATCATATTAAGAGCTTTTTCCACAAAGTTCATCCCATTACCATTTGCCGAATACGGAGGATTAAGGATAAAAGCATCCGCAGGAAATTTACTGTCTGTTTTACCAAAGCCATATTTTCCGTCAAAATCTTTTAGAGAATCTTGATTCAAAATGTTTGAGCTTCCATCTCCCATCAAAATCATATTCAAAATAGCCAGCATATAAACACTAGAAAGCAATTCCAAACCAAGTAATTGTTCGGCTTTTATTTTGATTTCTTTTTGAATGAGTTCATCCGGTGAATTAATGGTGTTTTTAGCATCATTTAACATCTCATTCATAGCAGCCACAAGGAGTCCTGCCGAACCAGTAGCAAAATCCCATACATAAGAATCTTTATTTACCCTTGCGAGTTTTACTAAGAGATTAGCAACATAAGAGGGAGTCAGTACAACATCGTTTAATTTATCTTGTGTAAAACCTAGCCACCCATACATTTCATTAAAAAGTTTGCCTGTAAAATCCGTTGTCAGACCAATTTTATAATATATTCCCAAATCATCTACAATCTTGGTAAAAACTCTCTTCAACTGGCTTTCGCCATTTTTAACTTTGTTAATATTTTGAGTTAAAAGTGTGTTAGATAATGTTCTGATAATTAAGTTCTTCTTTTCATTCGGTATTTCTTTTTCTCCCAAAAAGGCTTTTATTTTTCTAACCATAATATCACCATCTGTATTACCTTCTTCGGTAGAAGACTTTAAATCAACTTTTTCAAGAGGTGCAACTTTATCAGGTATTCCAAGTGTAGCAATAATTGAAGCGGCTACGAGATAAACACGGTCATTTTCGCCTAAACCTTTTTCTTCTTGGTAAATGTCATTGTTAAGCTTAACTAAACTTGTATCTATCTCCCTTTCTCTTTGTTCTTTCAATTTATCAAGCTCTTCTTGAGATAGACTCAGAGTTCTAACCTTTGCAATAAAGTCATCAAAATTTTCTTTTCTCAAAAATGAAAAGTCTGAAAATTCTCCAACTTTCTGCCCAACTCCTAAATTATCTTTTGAAACAAAATATACACCAATTTGATGTCGGATTTTTCCAGTTTCATCTTTATATCCTGTCATCCCTACAGCGACAATATCAGTATAACTTGTATGATGAAGCAAAGCATTTGCATAGTGTACAGCTCCATTTACTGCAAAAGAATTGATGTTTTTAAAGTTAGGCTGATTTTTACTTGTTTTGTTGTCTACTTGCCCATCGGCATTAAATTTAACTAGCTTGTTTTTATACCCTTTGTACTCAATTAAAATAGGATAAGAATCTAAGTTTTTATCTTTCAATAATAATTTTGCATCAGGGCGGTTTCCGCCTACTCCTCCATTTTTAGAAAAGTAATCATCAAGAGCTTTGTCTATCTCTGCATTCAAAGGTTCCTGCTCCAATTTATAATCAAGCTTATAGGATTTAAGCCAACCGTTAGCTAAATCTGTAATAAGAGGTTCAATAGATTTTGCCATGTTTTTAATTTAAAAAAATAACCTTTTACATTTTATCCCATTAAAGACCTTTTATAAAGTTATTACTCAAAATCTCCGTTATTTTAATATAAGAAAGATCCCTATAAGCAGGTATTACAAATCCAATCCATGAAGTTTTTCAACATTTTCTAAAAATGGAGTTAGTAGTCTCCCAGCTTATTTCTTCAAGTTTCCAATCTCTTCCCCCAATTTAACTTCTTACGGATTGTACGAAAGTAACTTTCTCCGGGTAGGCGAATAAATTTAAAAGTTTCTTTGTGTCGTCTGATCTTCACAATATCACCTTGCTCCAAGTCAAACTTTTTCTGACCATCCATTGTGATTACACCTTTTTCATGCCTCGACTCAAGTGTGATTTTGATTTTTTTACTATCGGGAATGATGATCGGTTTTTGCGTGAAAGAATGAGGATTAACCGGTGTGAGAATAATTGAAGGAGAAGTAGGGTAAACGATCGGACCTCCGGCAGATAGCGAATAACCTGTAGAACCAGTGGGTGTTGCAATAATCAACCCATCCGCATGATAAGTCGCCAGTTTACGATTATCGACCTTAGTTTGTAAAGTAATCAAACGGGAGATTCCATCTACACTGACGGTGAATTCGTTTAAAGCTAAAAAATTGGCAATTTCTTTCTTCTCGCGTACAATGCTGGCTTCCAACATCAAGCGATGGTCGATGGTAAATTCACCGTTAAATAATTTATCGAGAGTGGCTGTAACTTTATCATAATCAGGATGTATTTCTGACAAAAAGCCGAGTGTCCCCAAATTAATCCCGAAAACAAGCGCGTCAAAATTCTTTAAACTACGCACTGTTCTCAAAACGGTTCCGTCCCCTCCCAGAACAATAACCAAATCAGTGTCATCACAATATGGATCAGCATCCGCTTTAACATTTTTCATAAACTCCGGGATATGTTTACCCAAGCAGACTTGTTTTTTTTTCTTTTTCAAATACTCCAGAATCATCGGCAAAATTTCGGCATTCTCTTTTAAAGAAGGCTTCGCAATCAGAGTAATATGATCCATTTTAGGAATTTTAAAGAATAAATAGCGTTTCTAGGCACATGCCACTCTACACCTTCCGCATAGTTACTATCAACGTGAAAAACATCTTAATCTCTCCAAACCTCTTCAATTTTTTTAATTTGTTCTTTTAGGTCAAATTTGGTTTTAACTGTTTTTTGCGCATTGTAAGCGACTTTTTCTCTTAAATTTTCATTTGCTAAAACTTCCAGAATTTTTTCTGCCAAAGCTTCAGGGTTATTTGCTGCAATTAGGTAGCCGTCTTGATTGTTTTGTATAATTTCTCCGGGACCTCCTAGTTCGGAAGCAATGACAATTTTTCCAAAATTCATTGCCTCGATAATAACTCGCCCAAAGGGTTCGGACTTTTTGGAAGCATGCACGATGATATCTAACTTTTTCATCTCTGTTGCTAAATCTTCCACATAACCAGAAAAGGTGACAGAGTTTTCTAAATCCAGTTTTTTGACTAATTCTTTGAGTTTTTGTTCAAATGCAATTGTTGCTCTGTCATATTCGCTTGAAGAACCAATCACGCTAAATTCAACTTTTTTGTTTTGCTCTAAAACTTTCTTGGCGGCTTTGAGGAAAACATCTTGCCCTTTCCATGGATCAAGTCTGCCGATAATGCCTATTTTAAATTTTTGTAAAACATTTCTGGTTGTTCCCGTGCGGATAAAATTATGCAAAGCTTTCATTTGTTTGTCTTCTTTTTTGATTTTTTGAGGAATTACGCCATTGTAAACAACGGCTATTTTTGGGGCAAAAGATTGATTTGTTTTTTGTAGCAAATCTTTTTTGACGGTTTCTGAGCAAGTTAGGATTTGGTTTGGAATTTTAATCAGTTTTTTTAGAGGTTTTGCCGGAAAAGTAAAATCATGTACAAACCAAACCAGCTTTACTTCCAATTTAAAAATTTTTTTGGCAAGTGCTGCCAGAATATGTGTGCGGATTGTGTTTGTTTGAATTAAGTCAATTTTCTCTCTTTTGACAATTGTACGAATCAACCAGACGGATTTGATTAAATTCCAGTATTTGAAAAATCCGCTTTTTATTTTGGGTAAAGGATAAGCATATTCATTGATCTTTTTTTTTATTTTTTTTTGATAATTCTGATTACCGGAAAAAAGCAAGTTCAGTTTAAATTCTTCTGTATTCAAATTATTGATTAAATCAAGGTTAAAGAGTTCCGCTCCTCCGATAAAATCCGCCTGATCTATTAAGAGAATTTTCTTTTTCATAAGCTAAAAAATACGCCAATTTGAACGTAACGATTTTATACTGAAATAAACCTTTTGTCATTTATTCTTTTGTAGGAATACTTGAGATCATAAAAGGAAAAGGTTTTTAAGAAAAACTTGACTTTTTGACACAATGTCAATATTATGACATAAGTTGGATTTAGGTACTTGTCTTAAAAAATTAACATTGCTTGATTTTTAAGCGCAGGTATCTACGATACTTGTTTCTTAAAAATTAGGCAAAAACAACAAAGGAGAACGAAAAAATGAGAAACTTTTTAGTGATTTTTTTATTAATCTTTTTCTTGGGTAACAATGCCCAGGCGATTGATTTTGAGTATTACTTATTTCCTCAAGATGAAATAGGCGGGGAAGAAGTAGTCAAAATTTCACCGACAATTACCATTGTCGGCGTAGAAGTTTCAGCAACAGACATCGCCGATTTAGATTTTTCGGAAAAATTCAATCCAGATTTGTCCACGCAGGACAAATCTTGGAAAGACAAACATCCTTTTTTACTGTTTGTAATAGGATTCTTTACTATAATAGGAGGAACTTTATTTTTAGGGTGGTTCTTCATAAAAATAAAGACAAGAACGAGAAGACCAGCCTGCTCCTATTCCTATCACGGGAAACAGTAATTGCTTAAAATTTTTAAGAAAAACGCCCTCTGTACTTTTATCTACAGAGGGCTTTTTCGCTGTGCCTTATTAAATTACCTTGTGGTTTCTTGCCTTAACAGTAAAATAAAAACATCGTAATTTGTCATCCTGAATTTGTTTACACAAATGAAGGATCTCTGCTACTAATCACAAAGAGATTCTTCGTCGCTTCGCTTCTCAGAATGACAAATAGACACCTTAACCTATCTATTTTGAAAAAAATTACAATTCTAGATTTCGGAGGACAATATGCACATTTGATTGGCACTCGTCTAAGGAAACTCGGCACATTTAGCGAGATTAAAGATTCAGAAACGCCCGCAGAAGAGCTCAAAGATTCCAGCGGAATTATCCTCTCCGGCGGACCTCAAAGTGTCTATGAAAAAGGTTCTCCGACAATGGATTTAAACGTCCTAAAACTTGGTATTCCTGTCTTGGGAATTTGCTACGGACATCAGCTCATGACCTACAAGCTCGGAGGCGAAGTCAAACCGGGAAAAGTCAAAGAATACGGCAGAGCCAAATTTGACAAAGTTCAGGATTCACCACTTTTCAAAAAAATTGACTTCCCGACAACCGTGTGGATGTCACACGGAGATGAAGTCAGTCAACACGCAGAAGGGTTTGAAATTATCGGTTCCTCAGCAGACTGTGAACATGTCGCAATTGCTGATGAATCCAGAAAAATGTACGGCGTACAATTTCATCCGGAAGTGACCCACTCAGATCAAGGCAACCAATTTTTAGCAAATTTTCTGGAAATTTGCGGCACAAAAAATACTTGGAATTTGGAAAATTATTTGGAAAATATAATTAAAGAAATTCAAGCAAAAGTCGGTGATAAAAATGTTTTCATGCTTGTCTCGGGAGGAGTTGACTCCACAGTAGCTTTTGCGCTGCTGGAAAAAGCCCTTGGCAAAGACAAGGTCTTCGGACTTTTTGTCGACACAGGCTTAATGCGCTACGCGGAAAGAGATGAAGTGGAAAACGCACTTAAAAAAATTGGTTTTGATAATTTGCATATCGCAGAGAGAGGTAGTGATTTTATCGCAGCTCTGTCAGGTAAAACCGAGCCTGAGGAAAAACGTAAAATTATCGGAGATATGTTTCTCAAGGTTCAAGCCGAAGTCAGTACAAGATTAGAACTTAACCCCGAGGAATGGCTCTTGGGTCAAGGAACAATTTATCCGGATACGATCGAATCGGGCGGGACAAAAAACGCAGATAAAATCAAAACACATCACAACCGAGTTGAAGCAATCCAAAAACTAATCGAAGCAGGTAAGGTGATTGAGCCGCTACAGGATTTGTATAAAGATGAAGTACGCGCTGTCGGCGAAATGCTTGGTCTCCCGCATGAAATGGTTTGGCGTCATCCTTTTCCGGGACCGGGATTGGGAGTCAGAATTTTGTGTAGCAACAAATCAGAAAAGCTTACCCCCGAACTCCAACAAACAGAAACAGAAATCAACGATTTTCTGGCTAAAAAATAAACTACAAACTACTTTCTACCTACTCTCAACTAATCCATGCACATCGGAATTATTATGGACGGAAATCGTCGTTGGGCAAAATCAAAAGGTTTGCCTAAGTTTGCCGGACACAAATATGGAGTAGATAACTTGGAAAATTTACTCGGTTTTTGTTTGGAAAAACAAATTAAAATCGTCACTGTTTATGCGCTTTCCACAGAGAATTTAAAACGAGATGAAAAGGAATTAAAGAACCTCTTTCACTTACTTGAAAAATACCTTAAACAAACCGACAAATTCATAAAACAAGATACCCAAGTCAGAGTGCTGGGTAATCTTGAAATTTTTCCGGAAAAAACTCAAAAAATTATCCAAAGTACAATCAAGCAAACTCAAGACTGTCGCAGTTTAATTTTTAATATTGCCCTGAATTATGGCGGTAAAGATGAAATTGTCCGCACTGTAAACAAAATGATTAACGCAAAAATTGAAATCAATCAGTCAAGTTTAGAAAAAAACTTGGACACTCAGGAATTACCTCATCCTGATTTGATTATTCGCACGGGAGGTGATCAGCGCTTAAGCAATTTTCTGCTTTGGCAAGGCAGCTACTCAACGCTGTATTTTACAAAAACTTATTGGCCGGCGTTTGATGAAAAAGAGTTTGAGAAGGCACTCGATTTTTTAAAAAGCCAGAAACAAAATTATGGTAAATAATTTTATGTTGAACCTTAGGGCTTAATACGCTAAAATCGCAATAGTTTTAAAGCATCTCCTCTATGAAAAATATCGTACTGACAGGTATGCGTGGGAGTGGAAAAACGAGAATCGGCATGGAAATTGCAAAAATGCTCAAACGCCAATTCATTGATTTAGACGAATATATTGTAGAGCAAGCGGGACGCTCAATCCCCGAAATAGTCAGAGAAGGCGGATGGCCTGCTTTTCGTAAACTTGAAAAAGAAGCTTGTTGCGCAACTTCAAAAATCAAAGGTGCCATTATTGCCACAGGAGGAGGAGCTGTTCTATACAAGGAAAATGTCGACTGTCTCAAAGAAAATGGATATATTGTCCTTTTAACTGTTGATACAAAAGAACTAATCCTGAGATTAAAGCATTCGAAAAACCGTCCGCCACTCAAAAGTAATGGCAAGTCTTTTTTAGATGAATTAGAGGAAGTTTGGCAGGAACGTAAAAAAATCTATATGGATAGTGCAGATATGCTTTATGATGCGAGTAAAAATACAGGTAACAAGGTCAAAGACATTCGAGAAAAAGCAAAAGACATCATTTATCTTTTGAAAGAGAAATAATTCGCTCCCTTCGACTTCGCTCAGGGAGCTAGCAGCTGCCCGAGTTAACCTCTGAGGTCACCAAAGAGAATCATTTAGAGACGAAGTTCTTCACTGGCTGAAGTTTTTTTGTTTTGGATAAAAACTTAGCAATGGAAACTAGTTTGTCTTCAAACAAACACGCAATTAACTCATCATCCTTAAACCGATCAGCAACTTTAATCTGCTGACCGTTTTTTAATAACTTTGCTTCTCCTGAAGCAATGTCAATTTGATTTAAATCCGCAACTCCCCACTCAAGAGGTAAAATTTTTGCTACCTCAACTTCCTCCAAGCTAACGGAATTACCCAATACGTATTTTCCAATTTTTGTTCTTTTAAGTTTTGTTAAATATCCGCCTACTTTTAATTCTTGACCTAAATCATGCGCAATGGAACGAATGTAGGTTCCGGTACTACAATCAATTTTTAGCTTCAATGTCGGGTAAATATATTCCAAAATTTCAATTCCAAAAACCTCAACATCACGTACCTTCATCTCAACCTCTTTGCCCTGACGGGCTAGTTCATAGGCTTTTTGACCATTGATTTTTAAGGCAGAATATTTAGGAGGAATTTGTTGAATTTTGCCTCTGAATTTTTGCAAAGCTTTTTTTAGCTCTCCGTTTGAAATTTCTTTTGCAGAAATATTTTTCAAAACTCCCTCTGCGTCATAGGTATCACTCTCTTTACCCAAGGTAACCTCAGCTTCATAGGTTTTGTTTTCCTTGAGCAAAAATTCAAGTAGTTTTGTTCCTTCTCCCAACGCTAAAATCATTAATCCTTCAGCAAGCGGATCAAGAGTGCCTGCGTGTCCAATTTTACGCAGATTTAAAATCTTACGTAATTTACGCACAACATCAAAAGAAGTAATTCCCGTTGGTTTATTAATTAATAAAAATCCGTTCACAAACTAATTTTAAATTGCTTCCATGCCTTATAATAATTCTTGTCAAAGAATTGAAAAACACTAGAATCATAGTAGCACTAACCTAGTTTTAAAACTAACACAATTCTTCATCACCGCATGATTAAGATCATTTTCATAACTTTAATCTTCAAGTAAAAGAATTATAACTTTACTTAAAAAAATGAATAAGTTTGATTCACAACTAATATGAAAAAAACAGGAGAAAAAAAAACCAGAATTCTTTTTTTGGATATTGCAAAAGGTCTTGCGATTTTTTTTATGTTTACTCAGCACTGCATGATCATACATGAAGTAAACGCAGGCGAAGGTGAGAATCTCCTCGCTAATTTTTTTGTTTTGCTCGGCACTGCTCCGGCAGCGCCTGTTTTTATGTTAATTATGGGAATTTTTGTGATGAATTCTCGGGCAAGTTTACAAAAAAACTTAATCCGAGGTTTACGCTTATTACTACTTGGATATTTTTTAAATTTACTGAGGTTCACAATTCCCTTATTAATTGCCGGAAATAGTGGTTTTATTTACCTTATGGAAGAGACTCCTCTGGATATGTTCTTGGCTGTGGATATTTTACAATTATCCGGAATTTCAATTATTTTGGGAGCCTTGATAAAAAAAGCCATAAACTATCGATTGTTCCCTCTTTTCATTTTCATCGTTTTAATAATTTCTCCTTTGCTTTGGGGAAAATTTGGCAACAACCCTTTTTCTTCTGTCCTTTGGGGAGATGGAAAGAATGTTTATTTTCCATTTTTCCCATGGTTTACATACCCTTTACTGGGGATGTACCTTAGTCAATATTTTCTGAATCTTCAAAAAATGAAAAGATACTTTCGTCAGTTTTCCTTAATTGGTGTCTTAATGGCTATCTTCGGTATTTTAATCTTTGACTTTTTTCCCATTGGTGATTACCACCGCAGCGGAGCAGCTATTCATCTTTTAATTATTGCTTTTGTTTTCCTCTGGTTAAATGGATGTTATTGGGTTTCACAAAAATTTAATACAAAAAATCAAATATTCACTACCCTTACTTTTTGGAGTAAGCATGTTACAGCAATTTACTTTATTCAGTGGGTTTTATTTGGTTGGAGTATTTTAATTTTTGATGCAAATAAACAAAATGCTTACTTTGCGGCTTTAATAGGATTATGTGTCCTTATCTTGACTCACTTCTTAGTAAAAAACAAAAAAATACAACAGCTTTTTGCCTTGATCTAAATTTTATGTTTACAAAAACTTGTAAACTTAAGCTTTAATGACCTTAATCAGAGTTGCCACAATAATCACAACTAAAGTCAGAGGAAATGTCACAGGTAAAAGTACCAGCAATAAAGCGAGCCAAAAAGGCAGATAATAAGCTTTTGGAGAAACCAGTTGAAACAAGTAAATCAAGTTTTTCCTGAACCAGTGCGTATACAAAAGGACTAAGCCGATGATTAAAACACCAATCCAAACCAGAATACTCAAAAGGTAGGCAAAGAATGCTCCCACTCCATTTTTTGAATTGTATTTTGGGAAAGGTGTTTTTCTTTTCAGGTCTTCCTTGCTTTTATAAATTTCCATAGCTTTTCAAAAATATTGTAAGTAATTTTTAACTTTCGGAATCATATTAATAACTTTCAAGCTTTCTATTTCAATGAATTACGGCGTTGGTTAAAAAATAGACTAATTTTTGTCTCTCTCCAATTCTTTTTTGACAATTTCTCTCTCATCCCATTCAATTTCTTTTCCTCCGACATTACGCGTAGGCTCTGATCCCATACCGGTAATCAAAACCGTATCTCCTTTTTTTGTCATCTTCAAAGCAAAACGAATTGCTTCCAATCTGTCACCAACTTCATACCAGTCCTGATTTTCAGTTTTATCTGTTTTCTTAATTCCCGCCTTAACTTCTTCTCGAATTTTTTCCGCATCTTCCGTATACGTTTCATCATCCGTCAGAACAAAAACATCCAGCATCTCCGCTGCCATTTTACCTGTTACAGGGCGTTTGCTTTGATCCCTGTCTCCGGTACAACCCAACACTCCGATTACTCTGCCTGTAGTAAATTGTTGTGCTGTTTCAAAAAGCTTGCGTAAAGCTTCCGGTGTCAGGGCAAAGTCAACAATTACATTGAATTTTTGACCTGTTTCAATCTTTTCCATGCGCCCTCCCACACCACTAAATGTTTGAAAGTGTTTCGCAAATTCTTCAATTTTTAAGCCTGTACTTACTGCAATTGCTGCTGCGGCTAAAGCATTTTCAATGTTAAATCTTCCAATCAAAGGAAGAAGAATTCTGCTTTTTTCATTTTGATAATTTAAATTAAAGATTGATTTATCAGCTTTTAATTCAATTTCATCGGCAAAAAAGTCAGCTCCTTTTTTAAGCTCATAGCTAAATTTTTGATCTGCTTGAAACTTGTAGAAAGTCTCATAGACAGGATCAGCTTTATTGAGAATCATTGTTTTAGGTTGATCCTCTTTCGTCTTGGATTGCGCCAATTTTTGAAATAAGATGCTTTTTGCCTTACGATATTCTGCCATGTTTTTATGATAGTCCAAATGCTCGGGTGTAATATTGGTCAACGCTGCAATATCAAAATCAACCCCAAAAAAACGCCTTTGCTCAAGTGCATGGGAAGAAACCTCCAAAACAACGTACTCACATTCTTGCTTTACCATTTTGCGTAGCAGCTTATTCATCAAAAAAGGAGAGACGCTGGTCCGTTTTGTTTTATTCGAAAAACGCTTTTTACCAATAGCAAAAGTTGTCGTAGAAATCATGCCTGACTTGAGACCACTTTCGTTGAGTAAATGTGTGATGAGATTGACTGTTGTTGTTTTGCCATCAGTCCCGGTAATTCCAATTATTTTAACTTTTGTACCGGGAAAACCATAAAGCAAAGCAGCTGTAAAACTCTTCAGCCAATAATAAGTAAATCTGATAAAGCTCTTTTCTCCGATAATTTTACGTAAAAAATTTAGCATTTATTTTTCAATACACATGAAACTTTACACTAAACTAGCATAAAATTAAACTGTAAGGATTTTTACTTTTAATTTTTTTTTAGCTAAGCTCTATTTATAATTTTTTAAAATAAAGATGTCTAGAAAAATAAAGCCTGCTCTTAAGCATATTAAAAAAATTTTGTTCTCTATTTTACGAATTTTTATTTTGATCTATTTTTTATTTTTAGCTTTCTTATATTTTTTCCAAAATAAGCTAATTTATTTTCCCGATGATCAGGATTTTGACAACTGTTTCGGATTTCAGGATTATCAAAAAATAAATTTTCAAGACACCCGTTTTTATTTTTTAGAAAAAACAAAAGATGTGATTGTTTTTTATCATGGCAATGCAGGATCGGCTTGTGATCGCTATTTTCTCAAACAATATTTTGAGAAAAGTGAAAAATCAATTATTTTCGTGGAATATGCCGGCTATTCCAATGACACAAAATCTCCTA
>JANQMV010000015.1 GCA_028279865.1 Candidatus Altimarinota bacterium
TCTCTTCTCAAGCTCATCCAGCCAGTTGCAACTTACCATCAGCTATCTCAATTTTTGTATTATCTTCCAGCGTATAATCATTTGTCGTCGTAAAATCAATACTCGTTGTGAAAGCTTGAGTTTGAGGAATTAATCAAAGAGGAAGAAAAAACTGGAAGATTAAAATTGTTAGGATTCAAATTCGTAAGTTTTTTTTGGCTTTTGTGTACATGGTTTTATTTTTATTATTTATTCTAAGCTTAATTATACAATAAAAATAAAGTGATTGCAAATTCTTTTTAAGTTTTTTATAAAAGGAAGTTTATGTTATCCTGAGCGAGCTTTTTATAAAAAAATAAGTATGCACAAAATTACAACTTTATCCAATAATTTAAAGATAGTATCCTCTAAAATTGAAGGTACAAAGTCTGTTACGGCATTAATCCTCGTAGGCGCCGGAAGTCGCTATGAAACCGAAGAGAACAATGGGATTTCGCACTTTCTTGAACATATGTTCTTTAAAGGAGCAGAAAGATTTAAAAACACTAGAGAGGTTTCAGAAGCAATTGATGGAGCAGGAGGAGAATTTAATGCCTTTACCGGCAAAGAGTACGCAGGGTATTATGTAAAAATTGCAAAACACAACCTAGACACAGCCTTAAATGTTCTGTCGGATATGATGATTAATTCTAAATTTTTGCCTGAAGAAATAGAAAAAGAACGTGGCGTTATTTTAGAAGAATTTAACATGTATTTAGATACTCCCATGTATCAGGTGGGTTGGGATTTTGAAAAATTAATCTACGGAAATCAGCCTCTCGGTAGAGATCAAATAGGAACAAAAGAGTTAATCAAGAATATTCAACAAAAAGATTTTGTGGAATATAAAAACAGCCTCTATACCCCTGATAATATAACGATTGCTTTGGCAGGCTCGATTGAACATGAAGAAGCTGCTAAAAAAGTTCAGGAATATTTTGATTTTGACGATAAAAAGAAAGCTTTTGATTTTGTTCCATACGAGCAAAAGGAAACACAAGAAACCGTTTGGCTTAAAGAAAAAAAGACAGAGCAAGCACACCTTGTTTTAGGAGTAGAAGCTTTGTCTGCCGAAGATGAGGGAATTTATATAGAGAAGCTTCTCGCAGTAATTTTAGGTGGCAATATGAGTTCGCGTATGTTTTTAAATGTGCGTGAAGCTCAGGGACTTGCATACTATATTCAAACTACAACAGATGACTACCTGGATACCGGAGCACTCTCAACCAGAGCCGGAGTGGATATAAGCAGAATTGATGATGCAATTGTTGCTATTGCAAAAGAGTATACTAAAATAACCAACGAATTGATTTCAGAAAAAGAACTCAAAAAATCAAAAGAATACTTGAAAGGTAAAATAATTTTGAGTTTTGAAGATTCCGAGGAAGTTGCTCATTTTTATGCTAAGCAAACTTTGCTCTACGAAAAAACAAAAAGTATTGATGAGGTTTTAGAAAAGATTGAGAAAATTACAGCAGAAGATATTCAGAGGATTGCCAAAAAATTACTTAAAAAAGAAAGAATGAAACTTGCAATTATCGGTCCTTATCAAAATAAAGATAAAGTTAGGTTTGAAAACCTTTTAAATTAAGATTTAATCCACTATTTAGAAATGCAAGCAAAACTAAAAGAATTTTTAGGAAAAAAACAAATCGAATTTACTCTGCACGAACATCCTGCTGTTTTTACATGCGAAGAAGCCGATGAACATTGTGCTTATATCCCGGGTGTTGCTTCAAAAAATCTCTTCGTCAGAGAAAGAAAAAAAGATAACTTTATTTTGATTGTCATGCCGGCAGTCAAACGCATGAATTTAAAAGAGTTTGGCAAAAGAGTTGGAGTAAAAAACTTAACATTTGCCAAACCAGAAGCGTTAAAAGATCTTCTTGGCTTAAGCCCGGGAGCCGTCTCCCCTTTTGGATTAGTTAATGATACGGATTCAAAGGTTTTCCTCTACATTGATGAAGATCTCTGGCATGCCGACACTGTAACTTTTCACCCAAATGTGAATACTGCAACACTGGAGCTTAGTCAGGAAAATTTTCGTAAATATGTCCAAGCTTTAAAAAATAAATCAGAAATAATCCCAATCAATTTTGATTAGACCTTGCAATTTTCTGAATAAATTATTTCTTTTGTCCCAAAGTATAGCCCATAATACTACCTAAAGTTGTCCCCATCGCAACACTCAGGCTGATGACAAAAGATGTTTTAAAAGGTGCTTCAGCCAGATAAAGACCACTACAGGTACCAATAATTGCGCCAAGTATCGAGCCAAAGACAAGCCATAATAAATCTTTTCGAGGCATAAGGTTGTTTTCTTAAGTTTATTTTTTTTAAATCATTTTCTCTTTTAGCTTTTTGTTTCATTTAAACCGTAACACTGGAAGGTAGTTATGTAAAAACTTTAAAAGATAGTAAGAAATACTCTCAATTAAGTTTGATTAGACTTTGAAATTTTATTTTTAATTTCTAAATGAATTATTTCTTTTTCCCCAAAGTATAGCCCATGATAGTACCCAAAGTTGTTCCTATCGCGATACTGATTACAAAAGATATTTTAAAAGGTGGTTCAACCAGATAGATAGCAGTACAGATACCAACGATTGTGCCAACTATCGAACCAAAGATAAGCCAAAGTAAATCTTTTTGAGTCATAAGTTTATTTTTAAAGGTTATTTTAAAAACAATTTTTTGCTCTTTTGCAAAGCACAAAGCAGCATAACTACAATCTATTTTTGATTTAGGAGAACTTTTTACATTCCTTTATAATTGATCTAATTTTTCTCTCATCAGATCTTCCAATTCGGCTATTTTTACCCTTTCTTGCTTCATACTGTCACGATCTCGTATCGTTACCATGCCGTCTTCTAACGAATCAAAATCAAAAGTAAGACAATAAGGCGTACCTATTTCATCTTGGCGACGATATCTTTTTCCAATTGAACCTGTGAGATCAAATTCACACATCCAGTGTTTGCTCAATTTTTTATAAACCTCTTTTGCTTGCTCGGTGAGTTTTTTTTGTAAAGGTAAGACAGCGATTTTGATGGGAGCAATATCCGGGTGGAAACGCATCACCACACGTGTCTCTTTATTCCCTTTTGCATCCTCCACTTCTTCTTCATCATAAGCATCAATTAAAAAAACAAGGGCGGTACGGTCACATCCAAAAGAAGGCTCTATACAATGAGGAATAAACTTCTCATTGTTTTGTTCATCGAAATAAGTCAAATCAGCTCCTGAAAATTTTGCGTGTTGCGCCAAGTCAAAATTGGTACGATAAGCAAAGCCATGCAATTCACCCCAGCCAAAAGGATATTTGTATTCAATATCATAAGTCATTTTAGAATAATGGCTTAACTCATCTTCGTCATGCTTTCTCCAGCGAATATTTTTTTCTGAAATTCCTAAATCTTTAAACCATTTTTGAATCGCAATTTTAAGCTCTTCATATTTTTCTTCCCAATTGTCTTCACGTACAAAATATTCAATTTCCATTTGTTCAAACTCGCGTGTTCGAAAAGTAAAATTACCCGGAGTAATTTCATTACGAAAGGCTTTACCTATTTGGGCAATCCCAAAGGGAAGTTTTTTACGAGAAGTTTGCTGAACATTTTTAAAATTAACAAAAATACCTTGCGCTGTTTCCGGTCTTAAATAAACTTGACTTGATTCGTCTTCCAAAACGCCTTGATGTGTTTTAAACATAAGGTTAAATTGGCGAATTTTAGTCCAATTTAATTTTCCGCAAGTAGGACAAACTACATTATTTTCTTGAATAAATTTTTCCATTTGTTCAAAAGACCAACCATCAGCGTTTGCCGTATCCGGGTCAGTTTCTGCTAATTTTTCCTCAATCAATTTATCCGCACGAAAACGCTCTTTACATTCTTTGCAGTCCATCAATGGATCTGAGAAACCACCCACATGCCCGGAAGCTTCCCAGGTTTTCGGATGCATTAAAATAGCTGCGTCAATTCCGATGATATCATCTCTCTCCTGCACAAAATACTTCCACCAAGCCTTTTTAACATTGTTTTTAAGTTCAACACCGTATGGTCCGTAATCCCATGTGTTAGCAAGTCCTCCGTAAATTTCCGAACCATGAAAAACAAAACCACGACGTTTTGAAAGAGAAACGATTTTCTCCATTGTAACTTCTGACATTGAATTTTTAGTTAAAAATTATTTGCTTTTTACTCTTATATACTAGCATCCTCATCAAACTTTACCAATTCATTTTATAAAAGATAGCTCTAAACTAATAGAATTTTAAGTTTATTTTACTAATTTTAAAATAAATTTTTCTAACTCTAGCATAAACATATTTTCATTATTAGCAGATATTTTTATCTCACCTGTTTTTAATTTTCGATCAATTTCAAGTAAATCTTTATAGCCTTGCAGTAATTCTTCTTTAGTAAAAGATCTTAATTGTTTCAAACTATTCTGAACAACAAAAGGGTGGAGATGTAATACACTGGCGATATCACTTGGTGATTTCGTCTTCATTTCGTCAATTTGCAAGAATATGCGGAATTGGCGAATAATTATGTTGAATATCTGAATTGAACTATTTCCACTATCAACTAATTTATCAAGCATGTCGATGGCCAGTTTTACGTTTTTTGCACCGATGTAATCGGTAAGTTTAAAAACATTAACGTCATAAACAGGCGTTACCAACTTATCAATATCATTTTCAGAAATAGGTTTGTCTCCCACATAGGCAATTAATTTCTCAATTTCATTATGTAATAGCCATAAATTATTGCCTGTTTTGTTGATTAAATGCTGCACTGCCGCCGGCAAAATTTTACCTCTTCTCTCTTTTAATTCATTTAAAATCCAAGCGTTTAAGTCATTAATAGGAATATGTTTAAATTCTTCAACTTGAGCTATTTTTTTCAATTGTTTAAAGAACTTGGTTCGTTTATCCGGTTTCGAGTTCAGAAAAACAATTACGCAAGAATCAGGAATTTCTTCCAAAAATCTTAAAATTGCATTTACTTTTTTTTCTTCAACCTTTGCTCCTATTGCAGGGGGAAGGTTTTCCAGAATAATTAATCTTTTTTCTCCTAAAAACGGAACCGTTTCGCATTCTGCAATAATACTGCTTGGAGACTCTTTTAATCCATCAATCACACTGAGATTATATTCACCATGTTTTTTTTGAAAGCTTTCTTTCCAAAATTTTACTTTCTTTTGAAGTAAATAGCTCTCTTCTCCGAAAAATAAATACAGGTTATTCATGCTTATATTCTACAAGAATATTCAAAAAAGATAAGTAATTTTTATTATTAATTTGCCAAATTAGATTATAATATGGTAAAATGTAGAGAATTTAAAAATAAGAAAATGAAAAACAAGGAAGAAAACCTACCTTTTTTGGAATCTTTTACAAAAAAAGAAAAAGAAAGCATTTTCCCTTTGCTAAAAGAAGAAGTTTTCACTGAGAATCAAATTATTTTCCAAAAAGGTGATTTTGGTAATAAAATGTATTTTATTGAATCCGGGAAAGTTAAAATTTATGACACACAAACAGGTCTAACAAGCAAAATTGTCGAAGTCTTTAGTGTTTGAAAAGAAGAAAAGGAAATTAGCGTTCTCTCAAAAGGAGAGTTTTTCGGTGAAATGGCTTTAATTGCTGATGAGGCACGCATGTTTTCTGCCAAAGCAATCAAAAAAGCCACACTCTATTCAATCAATAAAAATGACTTGAAGCAATTTTTAAGTTCTAATTTCGAAGCAGAAAAAATCATTGCTGAAACTTTTGTTAAAAGAGTTTTAAAAAATAATCATTAATCTTTAATCCGTAAAAACATGCTAAGCATTTTAAAACAAATTCCTTTCTTTGCTCCTCTTGATCAAGAAATTCATGAGGCTCTGATCAAAAACATTGAAATGCAGTATTATCCTGCAAATCACACGCTTTTTAATGAAGGAGACAAAGGAGATAAAATGTATATTATTAAAAACGGGGAAATTGGAATTTACGCTTGAAAAACGGGGAACAATCCTCTTGCAACGCTTAGTAGTAATGATTTTTTTGGAGAAATGGCTCTTGTTTCAAATCAGCCAAGAAATGCTACAGCTAAAACAAATTCAGAGTCGGAAATTTTCGTGCTTAAAAAAGAAGTCTTCCAAGAGTTAATGCGTACTAATCCGACTATTGCTTCTCAAATCAGTAATGAAATTATCCGTAGAGTAAACGAAAATGATGAAAAGTTTGGAGAGAGAGATGCTCCGCCAAGATCAATTTTTAACTAAAAAACGAAAAAAGTCATGGAATCATCAATCTTAATACTATTATATCTCATCATCGGACATCTCATTGGAGATTTTTTACTACAAAGCTCTCGTCTGGTTGCTTTTAAGCATCGCAGTGTTTACGGTATTTTGTTACATATTTTAATCGTACTTGTGTCTCAAACCTTGCTTTTACTCCCGTATTTAAATTCAGGCAAGGTGGCTTTTGCTTTAGTTTTAATTGGAGCTTTGCATTTCTTTATTGATTACACCAAGGTTAAATTGGATATAAAAACAAAATACCCTATCATCCCCTTCTCTCTTGATCAAATTGCTCATTTTGTAACTTTAATTTTAGCTTACCTAATCATTCGAGAGGAAATCCCTTTAATTTTTACTGAAAAATGGTGGTTTGAAAGCCTGTATCAAAACGCAACATTACTTGCTTATTTTGCTGGTGTAATCTTTTTTTCCTACACTTTAGATATCGTACATCTCACATTGAAATTGCAAAAAGAACCTAACTACATATATAAAAGAGGTTATTTTGATATGCTTGTCAGGGTTTCGGTTTTTGTCCTTATTTACATTACTTATTCAATGCATTTTGCCTAGTTGATTTTTCGAATCCTTTTGTCTCCTTTAATTGAAAGGAGATAATTTTTCGTTGCAGGAGGAAGTAAGTCTTCCCATTTTTCGCATTCAAGAATTTTTCTTCTTACCTTTGTTGCACTTGTCATAATTTTTTTCTTTACTTCTTCTACTTTATATTTTCTATCATCTTTAAAAAGTCTTTTGACAATTGAGGATCCAGTGTAAACAACATCAAATTTAGGTAACATTAACTCAACATGCCTAACCCAAAGAGCATAATTGTTAATGTTTCTCACGGGGATAATTGCGATTTTTGATAAATTAAGTTCTTCCTCTTCTAATGCTCGATGAATCATCTCATAGCGCTCTCCGGCGGTAAAAGGATTTTTTGGTAAATAATTGTCTTCAGCAGAACCAATTCCAATAACAACTTTTTCATAATGAAAAGCAAGGTACTTGACCACACTTAAGTGACCTTTGTGAAAAGGCTGAAAACGACCGACAAACAAAGCTGTTTTATGTGACATTTTATAGTGTGTTAATTGATGAGAGTTCAATTGTATACTATTTCCCTGTTTTAATAAAACGATAGGCGGTTGTTGCTGCAATAGAGCCTTCTGCGGCTGCTGTGATAATTTGTTTAAACTTATTTGAAGCAGTGGTAACATCTCCGATACCATAAACACCAGGTACATTTGTACGCATATCTTCACTTACAATAATATGGTTTGAGTCATCAAGCTGTACACCGATGTTACTAAGTAGTGAAACCATAGGAACAGAACCGATTTCAATAAAAACTCCGTCTGTTTCTAATTCTTGCCTATCTTGATACTCATCATCCAAGAGGACACTTTCGACTTTTTCTTCCCCTTTGATCTCAAGAATATTTCTTTCTAAAATTTGTGTAATATTTTTACGTCGATCGAGCTCGTCTTGCCAGATAGGTTCACTACGTAATTGTGTTCCTCTATAAATCAAATAAACATTCTTTGCTATATCTGCCAAGTGTAGTGCTGCTGTTACAGCAGAATCACTTCCACCAATTACGGCGACATTTTTGTCTTTAAAGAAAAAAGCGTCACAGGTCGCACAGTAAGAAACACCTTTTCCCAAAAATTCTTTTTCACCAGTAATGTTTAATTTCCTTTTTTCCGTTCCAAGTGCAAGCATGAGAGTTTTTCCTTCGCGACTTGTGCCATCTTCCAAGGTTACAGAAAAACCTTCTTCATTTTTTTGAAGAGCTTTTGCATTCTGACTTATAACCTCTACGCCTAAGTTTTCGACTTGTTTTTTGCAGTCAGCCATAAACTGAGGTCCTGAAATTGAGTCTATCCCTAAGTAATTTTCTATGCTATGAGCAGTCGCAGCCATTCCTCCTTCTTGTGCTCCGATAACCAAAACATTCATTTTATAGCGAGCCGCATATAGAGCAGCTCCGTATCCACCGGGTCCTGTTCCAATAATTATTGAGTCGTACATTGAAAAATTAAAATAAAGAAATAAATTTATCCCAAATTCCACTAAAATTAAGCCATCTGTCCAAATCGTTCCAAGTGATAATCAAAATTAGTCCCATTAAGAATAAATACCCTATGCCGTGAATATAAGCTTCAATATTCGCAGACGGTTTACGTCTCGCAATCGCTTCATAAATAATAAAAACAAGCCTTCCCCCATCTAAAGCCGGAAAAGGTAAAATATTAATAACAGCCAATGAAATTGAGAGAAGTGCCGTAAATTTAATTAATTCCATAAACTCTCCTACTTCTACGATTTTGTGAGTCATTTGCACAATACCCACAGGTCCTGCTACATCTTGAGGCATTACAAATTTTGTCAGGTTGACAAGTAGGGCACCAAACATTTCCACAGTTAAACCGGCTAGTCTTCCTGAGGTTTTAAGGGCTTCAAACGGTGCTTGGTAAAATGGGTATTTTATATCTTTTATTTCCTCTATTTCAAAACCTGAACTTAGCGAGACACCGACTTTATTTTCTTCATCGGGAATCATTGTGAAATCTAAAACTTCCTCCCCTCTTAAAATTTGATAATTGATTGTTTCCAAACCAGCTTGCATCCCCAAAATATCAGAATCAATTTCAATTTTTTCCCCATTAATTTTTTGAATAATATCACCCGGAAGTATCCCCGCATCAGCTGCAGAACCTCCATCCAAAACTTCTTCGATTTTTAATAGCGGGTAACCAACGATATTGCCCGCTTCATAATGTTGCTTAAAATCTTCGGAAGTCACTAAAAATGGTTTCATTCCAAAAGTAAAACCTATTGTTAGTAAAAATATGGCCATAACAAAATTCATCGTTACCCCCGCAACAATAACAGTAAACCTTCTCCAAAGTGACTTAGCCGCAAAGCTATCGGGATTATTCAAGGTTTTTTTATCGGTAGAATCTTCACCAAGCATCTTTACAAATCCACCAAAAGGGATCCAGTTTAAAGAAAAGATTGTTCCTTTTTTATCTTTCCATAATGTTTTGGCTCTTGGAGGTAAGCCAAGTCCAAATTCTTTTACTTTTATTTTTGCCTTACGTGCCGCAATAAAGTGTCCTACTTCATGTACAAGCACAAGTAGGGAAAAAATTATAAGGAAAGCGATTGCGGTAAATATTCCAGTCATTTTATTTATAGGGTTAAATTGGTTTTTTTACAGTCTATGTAAAAATAAATAAAAATCAACAAGCTTTTAGCCATTGACCTAAAGGATTGGCTGATTCTTGCATGAAGCGCTAGCAGCAGAGGTATTTAGACACTCATTACTTCGTTGTCTTTATGTTTTGCATCTTCATCAATTTTTTTATTTATTTCATCCACAGCTTCTTGTACCTCTTTCTCCTTTGCCTTAAGTTCGTCTTCTGAGAGTTCTTTTTCTTTTTCCATGTTTTTTAGTTTATTAATTGCATTATGGCGTGCTTGCCTCACAGCAACCTTTGCTTCTTCGGCTTCTTTATGGACAATTTTTACTAAATCCTTCCTTCTTTCTTCAGTTAGAGGTGGAACTGTAATCAAGAGAGCATTTCCGTTATTCACAGGATTAAGTCCAAGGTCTGAGTCACGGATTGCTTTTTCTACATTCCCCATTACACTTTTGTCCCATGGTTGAACTTGAATCGTTGCCGGATCAGGCACAGAAATGTTTGCCATATTTTTCAACGGTTGAGTTGCACCGTAAGCCTCAACATCAATCATCTCAACAAGTCCGGTACTCGCACGACCGATTTGTAGCCCGGCATATTCTTTATGTAAATAATCGAGAGCTTTTTTTAAGTCTTCTTTTAATTTAATAATGATATCTTCCATGGTGAATTTGATTAAAGTAATAATAGTTATTTTATCATTGTACCAATTCTATCTCCGTTGATTGCTTTGAGTAAATTTCCTTTTTCAAGCATATTAAAAACAAGTAAAGGCATTGCGTTTTCCCTACAAAGAGAAATTGCTGTTAAGTCCATTACTTTTAAGTTTTTTTCAATAACCTCTTGATAAGTGAGGTTTTCAAATCTTTCGGCATTTGGATTCTTAACAGGATCACTTGCGTATACTCCGTCTACTTTTGTTGCCTTAAAGACAGCGTCGCATTTAAGTTCAAGAGCTCTGAGAGCTGCTGCTGAGTCCGTTGTAAAATAAGGATTTCCTGTTCCTCCAGCTAAAAAAATTATTTTGCCATCACTCAAATCTTTTCTTACTTTTTCCGCTTCAAATTTTTCTGCAAGTTTCGGGAAAGGAATTGAGGAATAAGTAGTAGCTAGAAATCCCCTTTCTTTAAGAGATTCTGTTAGGACACTTGTATTAAAAAAGGTTGCAAGCATACCTAACTGGTCGGCTTTGGTTCTATCTATTTTGAAATCTTTTGTATCACGGTACCTCCAGTAATTTCCTGCTCCAATCACAACAGCTAGCTCCAGTTTTTTTTCTTTAGCCTCAAGAAGCTGAGCAATGATCTCATCAACTTTCTCTTTTTCTATACCAAAACCGTCTTTGCCTTGCAAGACTTCTCCAGACATTTTTAGCAGAATGCGTTTGTACATGGAAGAGGGATTAAATAGTGGCTTTTTTCCAATCTATTTTAGTAAAAATCATTTCTAGTCGCAAGAAGAAAAATTATGCAAAAAATCATTCCAGTTTATCCGGAATCTGAGAAAACAATTATTAAGATTTCTCCACTCTCACTGTTCGGTCTAAATGACACAAAAAACTATTCATCTCTCCAAACAACCTTTTCAATTTTTTCCTCTCTTTCTCTTTTTTCCATCCAGTTTTCAAGTAAAACTCTACGTGTGATTCCTACATTTTGGAAGATTCTAAAAGTAAACACAACTGTTGCCGCCAAGTACAAATTCAATCCAAGTTTTTCACCTAAGTAAGTAATCCCAATTGCAAGTAAGGCGTTAAAAAAAACGCCTGAAATAAAAATGGTAATACTAAATTTATCATTAGTCACCTCCGCCCTGATTGCTCCAAAAATAGCGTCTAAAAGACCAATAATCACTACAGCTGTATAGCGAGTCAAAAAAAGAGGAATAGGTACATGAAAAACAACGCCAATAATGATACCAAGTAAAATTCCAAAAACTGACCAAATCATGATTACTGTATTAATTATTTATAAATTATTCGATTTTTTACTCTTAAATCAATATGTTCGCTAGGTGGAGTCTCAACCCAATCGACATGATTACTAATTTTCTTTAATTTGTCAATTTGCTCGCTGACCGGAGTGGTAAAATCAACCCAGATTTTGTAACCAGCTTCTGTTTTTAAATGAACCTCTTTTGCGTCCGGAAAAAACAAAAGCTCCTCACTTGCAATTCCTAATTCTTCCCATAAAATGGTCTTTGCTTCCCAGATTAAATCAAGATTTTTCTTTGGAATTAATCTGTCTCCCTGTACGAGAGGAATTTCTTGTAGTCCGGAGATTTCTAAAACTGGTAAACTCTCATGAGTTTCGCTTTTTTGTTCAATAATGCCTTCTGAATTAAGAGCTAGAATTTGTTCATAAGGTTTCAATTCGATCGTTTCCACATCAAATTCCGTAATTTTAGACTCTGGTTTTATATAAATTTTGGCTTGTGCAATAATTTCAAAATTTTGCACTTGTATCATTAAAGTGTTGGGGAAAACTCTTTTTATACTAATTGCTTTATACTCAGGAAAATCTTTTTTAAGCTGCTTTTCTATTTTACCCGTCGAAATAAGAAATATATTTCTATAGCGGTAATCTTTGAGCGAATCAACGACTTTTCCCGCATCAACTCTAAGGTTTTCACGTTCTAAATTGATATTTTTGATAACAAAAAAGGAAGTGAAGAAGAAAACAAAAATCAACCCAAAAAAAAGTAAAATTAAAGCCAAATAACCTAATTTTACAAAAAATCTGCGCCAAAAATTGATTCTGCTACCAAAAATAAAAAATTTATTGGCAGGCTTTTTCTTTTTTTTGAAAGTAAAAAAGCTAAAGGCAGAATTAAGTTTTCTTCTGTTTTTTCTTGCAACCACACTTTTTCGTCTTTTTTTAAACAAATATTCTGAATTAAAGGCAAGGTTATTATAAGGATAGCATTTTTTTTTATTTCCTCAATCTCTAATCACCTGCTTTTCTCCTTGTTTTTTTAGCTTTTTTATAGTAAAATTACTAGATTTTGAAAAAGTTAAAAAAAGAACCTTCCGTATGATAAAAATTATTTACCATCTTCGCTACTTTATAGTCTTTCTTATCTGAGTACTTTGGTCTCTTTTAAGCTATTTATATCAACCTGAAATTTTTTGGAAAGTTTTTAATATTGTCAAAGATAATCCGGTCAATACGGTTATTTGAATTTCAACGGTCTGGATGCTTTTTAAAATGGCGGTATTTATTATCAGATGGAGATATGCAGAAAGACGTTCTCGTGAATACATATACATGAAAGTTATCTTGCCCCGAGATGATTCAAAACTAGACCAAGAGAAGAAAACAGAGAAAGATTTTAAAGAAAAAGTTGCCATCATGGGACAGCTTTATCGTGCTTTATCTGAAATCTCCGAGCTTAATCTAAAAAACACGATCAAAACTATCATTTTTCAAAATGATCAAATTTCATTTGAAATGTTTTTGGAAGAGAATGAATTAAATTTTTATATTGTTTGCCACCCTTATTTCCAAAAAATAGTCGAAAAACAAATTACCGCATTTTACCCTTCCGCAGAAATCAGCATGGAAAAGCCCTATACTTTTAAAGAAAAATGATTTCACATGCGAGGATTTTTCCTTTATACGAAAAGAAATTTTTGGTTTCCAATTAGAACTTATAAAAATCTTGAAAATGACCCCTTAAACGATATGGGGAATGTCCTTTCCAAGCTTGAAAAAGAGGAAAAAGCTGTGATTCAGATGATTATTAATCCCCGAGATGACGACTGGCAAAAGAGATCAAAAGAAGAGGGAACCCTAATGTTCAAAAATGAAAAACGCAGTCTACTTTCGAGAATTCCAATTATTGGAAGACCTTTGGATGTAATCCTTGGCTTATTTACAGGAGATTCTTTTGGTACAAATGCACCTTGAGCATCTGGAGGTGATTCTTATGTCCGTATGTTGCAACCAAAAGAAGAAGCCGCCAAAAGAGTGGGAGAAAAAGCCGGACAAGCCGGTTTTGATACAACGATTAGAATCTTGGCTAGTGCGAAAACACCGGAAAGGACTGAGGAAATTTGTAATAATATGGTTGTTTCTTTTTCTATCTTCAAAGACAGTTATAGCAACTGGTTTCAGAACAGACGTATTGTGCCTATTGATTTTATCAATATGCCACTGCTTTACCATATGTTTAAAAAAAGGCTTGGAAAGATTTTTCCTTTTGACAAAAGTTCCTTACTTGTGCCTGAAGAGCTTGCTTCTCTTTACCACTTCCCTGACGCAAAATACAACCAGATTCCGATTATTAAATGGCTTTCTTATAAAGTATTGCCACCACCGGTAGATATTCCAAAAGAAGGAGTTTTACTCGGGAACAATATTTTCCGCGGAGAAAAAACACCGATCAAAATGCTACGCAATGATCGTACAAGGCATCATTATATCATTGGTAAGTCAGGTTCCGGTAAGTCGGTGATGTTGTCATATATGGCAAGACAGGACATTGCCAATGGTGATGGTTGTTGTGTAATTGATCCTCATGGTGATTTGATTGAAGAAATTTTGAGTTTTGTACCGAAGGAGCGGGCTAAAGATGTGGTTGTCTTTGATCCGGCTGACACAGAAAGACCAATGTGACTTAACCTGCTTGAAGCTAAAAGCCCGGAAGAGAAAGATCGTGCTTCTCTTGATGCAATGCAGATTTTTATTAAATTATTCGGTAATGAAATCTTCGGACCACGTATCCAGCATTATTTTAGAAATGGTTGTTTAACTTTAATGGATGATGAGGAAGAAGGCGCAACTTTAATCGACGTGCCACGTTTGTTTGTGGATGAGGAATTTCAAAAATACAAAGTTGCTAAAGTCAGAAACCCTGTAGTAAAAGCGTTTTGGACAAATGAAATGGCTAAGACAGGTCAGAGAGAGAAAGAAGAAATGATTCCATATTTTAGTTCAAAATTTGGTCCTTTTATTACCAATACAACTATCCGTAATATTATCGGTCAACCCAAAAATGCCTTTAATATACGTGAAATTATGGATAATCAGAAAATTTTACTCGTGAATTTATCCAAAGGTAAAATTGGTGATAATAATGCTCAATTGCTTGGTCTGATTATTGTGAATAAGATTAATATGGCGGCAATGAGTCGCGTAGATATTCCAAGTAAAGAGCGTAAGGATTTTTATCTTTATGTAGATGAATTTCAGAATTTTGCAACGGATGCTTTTGCAGACATTCTCTCCGAAGCTCGTAAGTATCGCTTGGCTTTAATCATGGCGCATCAGTATATCAACCAGCTTACTCAAACCCCAACAGGTCAACAAAATCCCAAAATTCGTGATGCGGTTTTTGGTAATGTCGGTACAATGATGAGTTTTAAGGTTGGTGCGGATGATGGTGAATATCTTGCAAAGGAGTATGCTCCTACTTTATCTCAACAAGACATTATTGGAATTGCGAATTATAAAGCTTATGTAAAATTAAATATTAATAATACAACTTCCAGACCATTTTCCATGGAGACAATTTATGATATGGAAGGTGCAAATCAAAAAATTGCTGAGATTATTAAAAAATATTCTCGTTTGAAATATGGTCGTAAAAAAATCTTTGTTGATCAAGAAATTGAAGGAAGGCTTGGTATTATGAATTAATCAATACAGGTCATTTCCGCTTGTCGAAAATCTGCAACTTCAAATAAATTTACCTTCAAGATTCTAGACATTTATCCGCCGAGGTGGGAGCTAGGATGATGACTAAACAATAAAATAATTAGTAAAAATGCTTAACGAAAAACTACACATTGAGGATCGTCTCGACAAGTTCAAATCTTGAGATTCTGCCCAAAGACAGAAAGAGAAAGCTGAACTTATGCGGAATTATTTTAAAATTCCCGATAAATTTTCCGATAAACAAGTCCTTGCAAAAGAAAAGCAAATCAGAAAAGCATACAAAAATGAAGTTAATAAAAAAGAAGAAGAACTGGGTCTTGTAATGTGAAATATTGCCGAAGGTATGTTACAGCAAGCGTTTTATTGAGGAGACCAAAGCACACCGGGGAGCAGTCAGCAGCAGATGACTCAAGTTTTGAAAGCGGTAAATAATAAAGAAAGGTCAAATACCGAAGATATTGAAGCTTTTTTGGAAGAAGCCAAAAGTAATGCTGTTAGTGCTGTTTTTTGAAAAATAAACGCCTAGAATAAGCAAAATAATTGCTTATACTGGGAAATACTCCTTTTAAATGACAAAAAATCTCTCGTTGAATAATAAAAATTGAGGAAAGCGGCAGAGATTCTTCACTACGTAAACTTCGTTCAGAATGACAAACAAAACATCTAAACTCTAACTCATGAATCAAACAGAAAAAGAAATCCACTCACAGTTCGGTTCAATTTGTTTTGATACTCCTGACAACACGAGTTTTAAAGAAGCTCAGAGGGTTTTTGAGCCATTTTTTAAAAATCTAAATATTACTACACAAAATGACACCTTAAAGCTGATTATGAGTTTAAAACATGGTATGCTTTGAGTTATTGAGAGAAAAGGAAATGATTTATCAAAATGTGCGCTAAAAACAAAATATCAAAATAAAAAAATGGTTGGGTATTTAAAAAACAAGTTTTTCAAAAAATACAAAAAATTTTTAATAATCCTCTCTTAAAGTTTAGAGTTCCACTAGAGTTTGTTGAATGTCAGCGTTAGTAATATCAGTTTCACCTAAAACCACTTCTTCCTGGTCAGACTGAATCTTACCGTTTATCCTCACAATAATATTTTCTCCATTTATAGCTTGGACAATTAAACTAATAGCATTGTTTTTGTCAGGATAATCTTCCAAAAAATGCTCTATCGCTTCATCTAGTGCTGTTGCCACATCATCACCTCCGAATCCGAAACTTTCTAATTTTCTTACAGCTGTTTGAGCTTCTACTACTTCTTCGAAAGAAACTTGACCGATTTCGGTAAAACTACCATCTAGAATTTCAGCAGGAATTCTCATGTTCAAAAGTTGTCCAAAATCAAGATCTTTTTGAAGACGAAAGACAACACCGCAATCAAGTAGATTAACAGTGACTACTTCTTCAGAATGTCCAGAAATTATATCAGTTAAAAATTTTTTAATTGTTTCTTTAGAAGGCTCAATTTCTTCAGCAATAGGTCCTTCTTTAATTTTTAAATTTTCCATAAAAAAGCGTATTAATGAATACAAAGAAACGCAATTATAGGGAAGAAATTTTTCGTGTCAATACTTAAAAAATTTTTAAATTTTAACGATTAAATTTCTTGTTAATTTCCGTAAAAGGAATCTGCCAAATGAAGGGGCGACCATGCGGACAGGTTTGGTATTCGGGATGTTCCAAAATGCTTTGGATTAAACGCTGCATTTCAGGCATACACATCTTATCACCAAACATAACAGCACTACGACATGCGATATATTTAAAGCTTTGATCCAAAAGTTCCGTAAAATCCTTTTTATTTTTCAGCTCATTCTCAAATTTATCCAGCATATCAAGGAAGATTTTTTCCACTTCTAGCTCTGCAAGTTCTTGTGGAACTGTGTTTAGCAAAAAGGTGTTTCCTCCAATATTCTGCACCTCAAATCCGATCTCTTTCATTGTCTCCAAATTTTCTTCCAAAAGTTCTTTTTGCATAGGTGAGACTTCTATTTTTAGTGGTATTAAAAGGTTTTGTCGGAATTGCTCTTTTTTCTGATAATCTTTCCTTACTTTCTCATATTTAATTCTCTCGTCTGCGGCGTGCTGGTCAATAAAGTAAAGTTGATCTTCTTTTTCAACAATAATATAGCTCAAGTTGGCTTGCCCGATAATTTTCCAGGGATAGTTGTTTTGTTCTTCCGATGTTTGAGAAAAATCGACGATTTCCTGTGATTCTTCTGAGTCACTGGAGCGTAGGATATTTTTTGAGAAATCAAGCGCCATTGAGATTTCGTTTTTATTAGGCTTTGAAAAAGAATAACTGCTTGATGATTTAGAGACTGGTGAAGAATGGGAATAACTAGGAGATATAGATTCTTGACTAGGCGAGAATGATCTAAAATTAGAAGAATTTGAAAACTGAACACTTCTCTCCCCTTCTGCTCCTGCTGCTAAAGCTTCTTGTACTGCTTTTTTTACGCCTAGATAGACTTCTTGTTGCTTGAGGAATTTTACTTCGGTTTTGCGTGGATGTACGTTTACATCGACCAGCTCCGGTGAGATTTCAATGAAGAGGAAGTAGGCTGGGAAAACTCCGCGTGGGATTAGGTTTAAATATGCTTCATTTACCGCTGCCTTGATAATGCGGTCTTCGACGTTTCTTTGATTTACAAAGGCGTATTGGTAGTTTCGGTTTGATTGTGGACTATTTTGAGAAACGGTGAATCCTCTGATTTTTAAATAACCTAAATCCAGATCAACTGGTTTCATGTGCATAATTAATTCCTTTCTAAACAACTTTTCCAATCTTTTTTGTCGTCCTTGAACTGAGTCTTCTTCTGCTCTTAAATCCAGAACTGTTTTGGTGTTGTTGGTGTATTTGAAGGAGATATTAGGATGGATTATGGCGAAATTTTGGATGGTTTTGAGGATGTAGTTGCTTTCTGTGGTGTCGGCTTTGAGGAATTTAAGGCGTGCCGGCACATTAAAAAACAGATCTTTTACAATCACTTTTGTCCCTGTTTTTGTACCAATTTCACTTGTTTTGTCTTTTTTTCCTCCCTTAGCTTGAACTTCGATTCCGCTCAGTTCGCCCGTCTGTTTTGTTTTTAGGCTAAAATCAGAAACCGAAGCAATACTTGCTAGAGCTTCTCCACGGAATCCGAATGTGTGGATGTCATATAAATCATCGATTTTGCTAATCTTGCTCGTCGCATAACGCTCCACAGAAAGCTCTGCATCTTCTCGACTCATTCCTTTTCCATTATCCTGAATTTCGATTAATTCTTTCCCTCCCGCTTTAATCAAAATCTCTATCTGAGTTGCCCCGGCATCCACAGCGTTTTCGACCAGTTCTTTGACGATACTTGCTGGTCGCTCAACTACTTCACCGGCAGCGATTTGGTCACGGAGGTTTGGGGGGAGGATTTGGATAGACATGGCAAAACAGAAATTAAAATCATACCAAGAAATATTATAGCTTCTCATCTAATTTTTAGAAAATAAAAAATCAGTACGTTTTTAGAAAAAAGAGATTTGAAAATTAAAGTTTTTTATGCTATAATTAAACGAAAAATTAAATTTTCATCATGAAAAAAACAATATCAAAACAGGAAAAGCTGGAAATCTTAGAAAACATATTAAAAGTTATTCCCCGTGAATATGAAAAAATAGCCCAACAAAACGAAAAAGAAGATTTAGAAACAATTGAAATGTTTTTTAATAACTAGTTTTATGTTTACAAAGCAAAAAACATTTTCGGAAAAAAGATTAATTTACAATTACAGTGAAATTAATGATCCTGTTAAAGCTGTTGAAAGTATCGTAAATCAAAGACCAAAAAATCAAGAAACTGCTCCTAAAAACTTAGACCAAGAAATTAGTAAATGTGTTGATAGGTTAAAAACTTATACAAATTGACCTGAAAAGTGTCAAGCCTTAATTAATGCCTTTTATAAGGTTGCTGAAACAAACGACTTTTGCCAAAAAAATCCTCCTTGGAATGACGGTTGGCAAATTTGAAAGTTCGTTGCAAGTTTATTAGAAACGACAATGTCTTTACTTTTAGATACAGCACAAGCGGAAGCAGCTGAATTAAAGCCAGGAAATATACCTGAAATAGGAGAATTTACTGAATTTTACAGAATTAACGAACCATTTGGAAATGAGGTAAGAGCAAAAAAGATTCACGAAGTTGTGAAGCCTGATCAAAGTCTCTCTATCGTAATTAAGAATAACTTAGGACAAATCCAGAAAGGACAATATAATATTGTTTGGAACGGTAATACCTATGTTTTTGAAGATTATCCAAACTTAGGCAGAGTAAAAATTATGCCTTGAGACTTGTTACTAAATTATCAAGAAAAAAATGAAAATGACTCAAAAGGTCAATGGTTTCAAATTCCAAAATGGGCTCCAAATGTTGTAAAAGACTTTTTTGGAGAAGAAAAATTAGAAAGTGCAGAAATATTGAAAAAAGCAAAAGAAGCAGACATTGTTTTTCAAACCTCAACAAGTAGACAATCTGAAGTCATTCAATTAGCAACTAATAGCCCTATTAGCCATATGTGAATATTATTAAAGCATAATGGAAGTTTACAAGTTTTAGAGGCCGTGCAGCCGGTTAAAATAACTCCTTTTGAAGAATGGAAAACAAGAGGTGAAGGTGGACAAATCTCTATAAAAAGATTAGACTCTGAGTTTGATGTAGAAGAAGTATTGAAAGAAGCAAAAAGGAAGATAGGAAAATCATACGACTCCTTGTTTGGCTGGGATGATTCAAAAATTTATTGTTCTGAGCTGATTTTTGATGCATTTAAATCACAAGGAATAGAAATTTGAGAAACTACAACTTTCAAAGACTTAGATTTTTCTTCGCTAAAAGTTCAAAGACTTTTTTTGGAAAGATTAGGCTTGAGACTTACAAATCAAAAATGAAGAATCTTATCTGATCTATTGAAAAAACATAAAACCATTTGAAATTTAATGCAATCGAAAGATTGGGTAAAAATCAAAAAGCAAGTTCCGCAAAAAATACTAACATTTATAGATCAACCGGTAATCACACCAGCAAGTATGTTTAATGCAAATAATTTAGAAACGGTTTACTCAGAGTACTAAAGATTATATAACTTTTTCCTTTTTGTTTTCCCCCTGTGCATATGCAAGCTGAAGGTCATTCTGTAGATTTAGTGATGCTATTTTTGAATCTGGTGATTGTAACGCTTGATATAAATTTCTTGGTAAACGTATGTTCTCTGTTCCATATTCTTCACTCAAATGAGCGTAAAAAACATCCATTAAATTCTTGCCGTCATACGCTGTTCCCGTACTAAGAATAGTACCATCTTTATCAGCAGGCAATATTTCAGGGTTAATTTTTCCCGTTTCTACATACGATTTAAAACCTTCAATAATTCTTCTGGAAAAAGAAATATTAAGATCAGCCAAAGTATTTCTTATTCCTCATAAAACAGCTTTTGCATCATGTAATGTTTCAAAGGCTCTACTCTCTAAATTGATATCATCAACAACATCCTTTAAAGCTCATCCTGCGTTCTCCAGAGCACTTAAGGTAATTGTCGTACAATTTTGATCAAAAACATTATAATCATCAATAATATATTCTGATGCTCCTGCATAATTTGTTTTTTTTGTTTCTTCTTCGCCCCGCTCTTGTTGTGCTAGACGATGTCAGTCAATGGTACTACCTTTTTTAATTTTTCCTAAAAAATAATCTTCAATTTTTTCCCTTTGCGAGGCATCAACACCAAAGATAGGTACTTTTTTTACATCACCTCATTCCGCACGATTATAATTTTGAAATGAATCAAAAACAAACAAAGCTCCTTCTCCCGTTGTTCCCATCGTTAGATCATCTGTTTTCCCCCATCGACCATAACTATAAACTTTACCATTAATTTCTAATGCAGTATGTCCCCAAGGATGTCCTGCGATTCCTCTACTTTCAGTGTACAAAATTTTCACAGGACAACGCTCTGCTGTTTCCGCTAATTCCGCTGGATTTGTAGGAAATTCAGAGCGATCTAATGGAATTGGTTCTTCCATTTGCTCTGTATACAAGCTAGATTCAGGAGGCTGATTTAAACTAAGTTGTAGTCACTCTTTTACTCGAACCTGTCAATATTCTGGAAAATCATCATAAACATAAGTATGCCTAACAACACTTGCTTTCAAATACACTCCCTGAGGAAGATTTTGTCTCATGGAAACATCCTTTGGAATTTGAAGCCAAATAGTTTGATTTTCATCAGAATTAACAACCTCATGAATCTGCAAAGAATTAACCTTAGCAGTCAATTCTCCACTAGGTTCTATCAATCAATCAGCAACCAAGGCATCAATTCATAAATTGAAAAGATCAGTTTCATTTTGAGAAACTTCATTTTGCATAACGCTGACATTATTTCCATCATTAATGCAAAGTTTAAACTGTTCTCCTGCTGAATTCTCTACCAATTTATATGCATATTTTCAACGAGAAGGCAAATCTCTTACAACTTGAAATTCTTCTCCCTGCTGAGCGGTTCAAATTACTTCGTGTGTTTGAGGGTCTCTTAGATTTTCTGAAATATTAATCACAATATACTCTTGCGTCCCTAGCTCATTATTTCATTCTTCTCAAGACGCTTTTTCTTGTTTGTTAAATTCAAAAGTCTTTTGGGAAACATTGTCTCAATCATTTATACAAAGTTTAAAAACATCTCCATTTTCATCTATAACCATCCTATATTCATATTTCCCACGAGGAGGTAGATCTCCCACAAGTTGAAATCTTTCTCACTGCTGAGCAGATCGAATAGCTTCGTGTGTTTGAGGGTCTCTTAAATTTTCTGAAGTATTAATTTCAACATACTGAACTGGAGCAACACTTTCACGAATCTCCCATCATGAATTTTGAGCTTGTTCTAAGCTCCATAATGTCTGGTTTTCTGGTTTTTTATAAAAAAGATCCATTTGTCCTTTAAAAACACCAGCAAATTCTTCATCTGTAATTCCTTTTTTAAACCAGTTAGATGCATCTCTGTCAGATGCATCCGTTAGTGATGCTGCTAATGCTTGGTTTATTTCACCCAAAAGTTGTACTGCTTGCTCAAAATGAGCCATTTGCAGATCATTTTCTGCAGACATTTGCTCATTAAAAAAAGTAAGTTTTAAGTTGCTTAAATGGGATTCTAAAGTTAGTTTTACCTGATCAAATAATTGTTGTTTTTCTTGTGGTGTTAAGAATTCATTCTTTCAAATCGTTTCTGCTAGAAGAGCAAGTCATTTATCATATTTTTCGTCTACTTCAGTTCAATCAAGACTAATATGTTTTTCCAAGGTATTTTTAAACTCTCAAGACTCTTCAAGAAAATTATTTTCCAATGCTGTATTAAAATCTTCTGCCATTTTTAATTTTTATAAATTTTCAAGTTCCTTTAAAAGATTGTTTTCATTTTGGTAATCCTGATTTTTTGATGTCGATTCTGCATACCTATTTAGATCGTCCTTCTTTTCTTTAATAACATTTAAGATAATTTCCATTTTTTTATTCAAAAAAACTTGGCTATTTTTTTTATTTTTTTCTTTTAATTTTTGGTAGTCTTTTTCGAAGGAAAGGAATAAATCAAAAACTTTTCGTAATTGTGTTTCTGATAATTTAGGTAAGACAGATAAAAATGCTATTTTCACTCTTGTCGGTAACAAATCTGCATTTTTAATATTTTCAACTAATTTTTCTTTGGAAAAGTCCATTTATTTTTAATTATTGGACAATAATAAATCTTAGTATTTTAGCAAAAACAAAGGAAAAAGGCAAGTGTTTAATTTAGGCACTGTTGCAAAAACCTGTGTCTGTCATTTGTATTTTCTAAAATAAAAGAGTATTTTCAGTAGTTTATACAATGAATTCTCTGATTTTACACCTCT
>JANQMV010000032.1 GCA_028279865.1 Candidatus Altimarinota bacterium
TCAGCCGTTCTACAAAAAGTACACCGTCACCCCGCAAAGCGGGGCTCCGATTCTTTATAAGCAAATAATTTCAGAAACTATTTCATCCCCCTACCCGGGGTGCTTTTCACCTTTCCCTCACGGTACTTGTACGCTATCGATCTTGAAGTCTGTTTAGCCTTGGAAGGTGGTCCTCCCAGATTCAAGCCGGATTTCACGTGTCCGACCCTACTCAGGAACATCCTACTGTCTATACTTTATTTCGCCGACGGGGCTATTACCCTCTCTGGCCGTCCTTTCCAGGTTCGTTTGGCTATAAGGCATAGAAAGATGTTGGAGTCCTACAACCCCCCGCAAAGCGGGGTTTGGGCTATTCCCTGTTCGCTCGCCACTACTAAGGGAATCTCTATTGATTTCTTTTCCTTGGTTACTTAGATGTTTCAGTTCACCAAGTGTCCTCTTCTCAACCTATGTATTCAGTTAAGAGTACTATGACATAACTCATAGTGGGTTTCCCCATTCGGAAATCTTCGGGTCAACGCTTGTTAACAACTCGCCGAAGCTTATCGCAGTTTTCCACGTCCTTCATCGGAACTTCAAGTCAAGGCATCCATTATTTGCTATGGAGTAACTTATTTTAGAAAATATAAATTAACTAGCAATTTATAAACACAATTCATAAATTGCTGAAATTACAAAAATTTTATTATGTATCATTAGTATTTTGTTGTCAGAACTATGTTTCAGGCTCATCGAATTTTGATTAGTTGAAAACATCAATTCTGACCCGATGCTGTTAAGGAGCAATAAAAAAGGGTGGCAGTTGTGCACACCCTTAAACCTTTATAAGTAAAGATAAAAATCTAAGGGTATGTACAAGTTGTTATCATAGGCGATATAAATTCAAAGCGAAGGCAGTCTAATTATTTATTCTTTCAAAGTCAAGGACTTTTTTCCGCTTTTTCTTAAATTGGCGTGCCAGGCAAAATTTTGTCCGTTTTCATTACATTACGCCGGGCAGTTTTCCTTATCAATGTCTTCACAGCAAAACGAAGACTGGTGGAGCATAACGGAGTCGAACCGTTGACCTCCTGCGTGCAAAGCAGGCGCTCTAGCCAACTGAGCTAATGCCCCAAAAGATTTAAAGACTAACTTCCCGAGGAGAAAAAGTTACCTAATCCTCCAAAAACAAAATCCATATTACCTGTCATATAAAGTATCGAAAACATAAACACCCCAATTGACAAGAAAATTAAAACGGTATAAGTGCCTCCCATTCCAAGATACCTCTCTGCCCATGCGAATTTACCAGTCCATTCTACAATGTTCTTCCTGTATCGAACTATAAAGTAAGAGAGTAGAATACCGACAAGTCCCCAGAGTATTTTCATGTTTTTTTGCCTGAAGCAGAAGGATTTTACTAAAATAAAAATATAATGCAAGAGAATTTTTAGAAAAAAGTTACACCTAACTTAGAAAAGAAACAACAATTATTGTTCTTGTCTTTGGAAGTTTCTTTTTTATGCACTCAAATCCATCGAATACGGATTGTGCAAAATAAAACTATCAAGCACATTCTTAACCACGTCATCTCCTACTCCATCAATTTGCCACATCACCGCCCTTTCAATCTGATCCACCTTTTGATCCGGCAAAAAATGGTGAATCTCATTTGTTTTTGCCATTCCGATAAAATCTTTCTGTTCAAAAGCATAATATGTATGCCTTAAATCAATCGTATCTATTTCTTTTAATCCTGTATCTTTCTCATAAGCATAAAACTGAGCTCCAATTTTTACTTTCACATTCTCTTTATTCAAATTCAAAAGCTCCCCTGAGTTAATCAGGTTAATTGCCAAGCTTTGCAAATCGTTTTCATCTGATTTAACCCCCCAGAAAACACTTCTTTCTAAACTAACGTCAGGATTCACTTTTTTCTGCAAAGCTCGCTCAATTGTTTTTTCCGTATTGTCCGTAATGATTAAATCCACATAAAACTCCACATCATAATCCTCTTTTGTTTTTAGATCTGCTTCCTTCGATTCACCTTCCAAAACTTCGTACGGACTAAGTCCCTTTTCCAAATAATTCTTAATTGATTGAAAAATAGCATCACCGTTTTTGAATGTTTCCGGATGCGGCATCATTGCCATGATATTTCCGTTTTCATTACAAATACCGGCAATATTGGAAATTGATCCGTTGGGATTTGTTGGGAATTCGTCAACCACATTTGCATCTTCGTCTGCATAGCGTAAAATAATCTGGTCGTTTGCTTCCAATTTTTTCAATAAACTTTCCTCAAAAGTAAAACGTCCTTCTCCATGTGCAATTGGCACATAAAGAAGTTCATCAAAATTGTTAAATGCGCTTCTTCCCTTCTCTGCCGTATTTTTCAAATAAACCCACGTGTTATAAAAGCCCGTTCCCAAGACCTCTCCATTTTTGATTCGCTCATTCCAACCAAGCGCACATTGCAGATGCGTTCCATTTACTCCCGGAATCATTCCTGTTTCAACTAAAACCTGGGCTCCGTTACAAACTCCAATCACCGGTTTCCCCTTTTGTGCTTCTTTTTTGACATACTCAATTACCGGATCTTGCGCTGCCACAATTCCACTACGTCCACGATCTTCGTACGAAAATCCCCCCGGAAACATATATCCGTCAAAATCGGCTAACTTATTATAATCATCATTCCAGCGAAAAATTGTCCCTTCCATTCCGCTGCGGTCAATAGCTCTCTTAGCTTCGACTTCACGATTCATTCCCGGAAAAGTAATTACTGCGATTTTGTACATAGAGTTTAGAACTTAGATTTTAGAGTTTAGATCATTATATCCTCTCCCCTTTTAGGGGAGAATGAGAGGGGTAATGTGCTTAAGTAAAAATGACATCAGAGCCTAATTAAGAATGTATCCCCCACCTAACCTCCCCTACAAGGGGAGGAATAAAAACTACCAACTATCCACTACTTACTACCAACTTTTCTCTTCACTTGAATCAAATCATAAATTGCGGCGATTGTAAAAACAATTTGCAGGATTATGAAGATTGGATCTTTGAGATAGATACTATAGGTTTCCAAGCAAATTCCTCCTATGATATAGAGCCAGTCTTGGGTAACACGATTTTTGTTAACTACTCCACATGTAATGAAGATTAACCCTACTGCTCCGATTATTTTAAAGATAAGACTTAAGTCCATATAATATAATTTAGACACTTCATCCCTTAATGGTCTTTCCGGCTTGTCCGGAATCTTGAACCTCAAGTTAATAATTAAATTAAACCAACCTGTCGGTTATAGATTCTCGACAAGCGAGAATGACTTATTAGGAACAAATGCAGTATAAATAGTTCGGTATTTTTGGACAATGGGAAAAATAGAATTACGCTATTTTTTGCATACTTGCTCCAAACATAGCAGGATTGAGAATAATACTAAACTTTGGTTCCCCAACTGTTCTCTCTTCCCTAAAATCCATTTTTAATACGTAAGGCTCTTTGATTTTTGTTGAAAGCATAAGGGCTAGCAAATCTTCACAAAGTTCAAAAATATAAGCCCACAAAAGGTTTAAAGATTTCCTAATATCTTCGCCCTCTTTAATTTCAAAATATTTTAACTCAATAATCCCACTTTTAGCTGTTATTTCAGGATATGGGAACTGGAAACCATGATGTTCAATCTTATTTCTTATCTTACAAAATTCATGTATCCAAAGGTCTCTTTCTTGTCTAATTCTAGGTAAAACAAACTCCTCAAAAAGTGTTTTTTGATATCCCCCTAACGTGTTTGTAAACCGATCAAGTTTCCTTTCAAAATTAGTATCATCTTCTCCAAAAAAGAAAGAAATATTAAACCCCAAAAAATGTCCTAATTTATTCCCTAATAAATCTATCGCCATTTTTCCTCTTATAAAGAAATCCTTCAGAAAAAGATTTGTTTCAGGCGGGGTATCAACAGGAATTAAACCGTCTTTAATATATTTTTGAGAATTATCCACTAATCTTTGTTCTATTGAGGTAATGATTTGAATCGCTTCATCTTTCGCTAACAGTGCTTCATTTAAATTTCTAAAAATCGCTTCAAAATATTCATCAAACTTTAGTTTATCAAATGACGTATCTTGTCCAGCAATACTGTCTCTTATTTTTGAAATATCATGCAAAAATCTTTGAGTAAAATCTTTCTCAGGATCATTTCTGTATAAATCAGCAAAGTCCCTAATTATTAGTTGTTTTTTAGGCACATTACATATTTTAAAAATTAAATTTTCACCACCACCGCCCCCTCATTCGGACCCACCCCAAAAGCAGAATCAAAACCATAATCCCGAATATCCCCATCCAACTTCATCTCCTGAAGCAACTCCAAAACAATCGGCTTAATCACCTCACCATTCTTCGAACGCAAACCTTTCCCCACAATCAAACGCACCACCGACTTCCCCGAATTTTTAAATTCAGCCAATTTCTCACGCGTCAAATCCCGAACACCCTCCTCACCCAAAAAAGGATCAAGTCCATGAAAATCAAACTCAACCTGAGGCTGACTAAGATGTGCATACTTGTTCTTTTTTTGAGAACCTTTTTTCATAATGGGAATACAAATAATGATTGTCATCCTGAACGAAGTTTACGCAGTGAAGGATCTCAACCACTAAACTCACATTATCCTACAATCGACAAGAGATTCTTCGTCGCTACGCTCCTCAGAATGACAAAATCACAAACACCCCCAACCCCCTCAAGGGGGACTTTTATTATATTCGTAATTCGTAATTTTTAATTCGTCATTAACTACAATCCAAACTCCTCCGCCCTCGGCTTCAATCCCTCCAACAAAATCCCTACAAATTCCGCAATCGGAATATTCAAAAGCGCCTCACAGTATTTCAAATGTTCACGTGACACATTCGCCGCAAAAGATTTGTCCTTAATTTTTTTAGTCACAGATTTTACTTTTACCGATGCGATCTTCTTATCCGGTCTGACCTTGGAAACCGCTGCGATAAATCCTACCAATTCATCAACGGAACGAATAGATTTTTTAAGCAAATCATCCGCTTCAAAACCTTGAGTCGGGTCATGAGAAATAACAGCCTCAATTAATAAATCATCCAAATCAATCTCTTTGAGAATCTTAATAATTTTTTCAGGATCATGTCTCTTGTTATCTGCAGGCAATATATCCCAATCAATATCATGTAAAAGACCGACAGTTCCCCATACGTCTTTGTTTTGTCCAAATTTTTTGGCAAGAGTACGCATCGCAATTTCTACCATTTGCAAGTGCTGAAAAGAGCTCTCTTTTGCATATTTAGGAACAAGCTTCCAAGACTCTTCACGAGGTGGAACTGAGATGTTTTCATATTTCTCTAAATTGTCACCTGACTTCAGAGAAAAAGCTTCGGCATTTTCCGCTTCGGACTTTTCTTGCGCCGGTTTCATCAAAGGAAACAGGACACAATCTTTAATATTCGTCTGTCCTGTGAATAAAGCGACAATGCGGTCAACCCCCATTCCCCAGCCGGCAATCGGAGGCATTCCGTATTCCATTGCCTTGACATAATCTTCATCCATCATTACAGCTTCTTCATCTCCCAAAAAGCGAGCTTTTTCCTGCTCAAGAAAGCGATTTTTCTGATCAATCGGATCCACAAGTTCCGAGTACGCATTGACCACTTCCCAAGTGTTAATCACAAGCTGAAAACGATCCACTATCACCGGATTTTTTTCATTTGTACGTGCCAGTGGAGATAAATCAAGCGGATGAGATATAATAAAAACAGGCTTAACCAATTTTTGACGAGAAGTTTTTTTATAAAGTCCGTCAATCATATTTCCACGTGCCAGACTGTCAAGATTCTCAACTTCAATTCCTTTTGACTTAATTTCAGCTCTTAGAGCATCGGCTGTCGGGAATTTTTCAATATCAATATTCCCGTCTTCTAAAATAATTTCTCTTAGGCTTTTACGTGGCCACTTTCCTGAAAAATCAACATCTTGAAGATTTCCTTCACGATCTGGGATTTGTAGAGTTAAAGTGCCAAAAACTTCTTTGAGCATTTTTTTGAGCATGTCTTCAGTCATGTCCATCAAATCTTCATAATTCGCATATGCTTGGTAAAACTCAAGCATGGTAAAATCTTGGAGATGACTCGGGTCAATACCTTCATTCCGAAAACATCTTGCAAATTCAAAAACCCTTTCCATTCCTCCGACAACACATCTTTTGAGATATGTTTCCGGTGCGATTCGCATAAAAACATCTAGGTTAAATGCATTGTGGTGTGTAATAAAAGGCTTTGCCGCTGCACCACTGGCTTTGTTTGTCAGCACTTGAGTCTCCACCTCCATAAAATCTTTTGACTCAAGGTAGTTGCGCAAAAAACGCACCATTTCACTTCTGTTTTTAAAACGTTTCTGCGTCTCCGGATTCATAATTAAGTCTAGGTATCTCTGACGATAAATGGTTTCCTGATCTGTCACGCCATGCCATTTTTCCGGCAAATCACGCAAAGCTTTTCCTAAAAATTTCAGCTCATCTACAAACAGCGTAATCTCTCCGTGATTCGTTTTAAAAAGCTCTCCGGTTACTCCAATGTGATCTCCAAGATCGACTAGTTTTTCAATGAATTTATATGGACTAATTTCATCTGAAGCCAATCCTTCAACTTTTGTTTTACCTTTTATAAAACACAATTGGATCCTCCCGCTCACGTCCTGCATTTGCGCAAACGATAATTTCCCATGCGTACGAAAAGTCATCATACGTCCGCAAAGTTTCAGCTCATTTTTTGGATTTTCCAAAACATTATCAGTATCTCGCACGCCTTCTTTTTCAGCCAAAGCCAAAGCTTCTGTGTTCTTATGCGTTCTTTCAAATTTTTCAGGATAAGGATTAATTCCCAGATTTTTGATTTTTTCCAGTTTTTCTAAGCGTTCAGACATTCTTTAGTTATTAGTTGGTAGTAAATAGTTAAGTAGAGAGTTTAGAGTTTCTACTCCTCCAAACAAAACGTCAGTTTTGTCATTCCGCACTTGATGCGGAATCTCTCTTTTGGGATATTAGTTCACCAAGCCGCAGTATAATCATTTTCCCTCTTTCCTTCAATCAAAAGTTTTTAGGCGCAAGAGAAATGACATCAAAAGCTTGACAAATAATTAAAAAAAATAAAATCAATCTTCTTAATATTTATCACAAAAAAAGCCATGCCAAAAAAGTATAAATGAGCAGAGACTATTGAAGAGAAGGATGATGAAATTTATATTCTTCCGCAAGAAAAACATAGTTTTCAGGAATTGATGGCTCAAAGAGTAGCAGAACATGCTGAAAATTATAGAAAATTAATTCATCAGTCCTTAGGGATCAAAACACAAAATAGCGTTAAACTAGTAAACACAGACAATAATCATCCAGAAACGACAGATGATTCTTCACGTACTTATGCTTTAAATTACTTAGATAAAATTCGCAAAGGAGGTCATTTTTTATTTTAGTAAAACAAACACTCTCTCCTTCCCCGTCAAATCCTTCACCACCTCAACTTCGTATTCAGGAAAAAGCCCCTGACTAATTTCTTGCAAAATTTCAACCTGCCTCGGGTCAATCTCTAGAAAAATCGCAATTGGTTTCATCTTTTCAGCTTGGGGTAAAAGTTTACGATAGTGATTAAGTCCATCTTCTCCCGAAAAAAGTGCCAAATGTGGTTCATAATCCTTCACACCAATTTCAAGCTCTGCACTGTCCTCCACGTAAGGCAAATTTGCTGTAATAATTATTTCCTCATTCCCTTGCAAAGACAAATCTAATCCTTCCAACAAATCCCCTTTTCGTAGCTCAATTTTATCCTTTAGGCCAAATGCTTCTATATTTTTTTTTGCAACTTCAAGAGCTTTCTCCGAAAGATCAATCCCCATAAAATTTAAATTTTTCAGATTCATCGCTAAGCTAATCGGAATACACCCACTCCCCGTCCCGACATCTATAATTAAACATTTAAATGTGTTATCCTGAGCTTTTCGAAGAGGGGTTTTTTGGTTTGAATTTAGTGAATTAAAAGGCAAAGCTTGCGGCTTCAAACCCCCTGTGTCCTTGCAGAACACTTCCCCCTTTTCAAGGGGGACTTTTTTACTTGTTACCAAGCTCCCGCTTGGCAACACACCAACACCGGAAGCTCCTGCTTCCATACAAAAACGAACAACTTCCTCCACCAAAATATCTGTTTCAGGTCGCGGAATTAAGACATTTTCATTCACGTAAAAATCAAGACCATAAAAAGATTTTTGATTAGTTAAATAAGCAATTGGCTCGTTTTTAAGTCTCCTTCCTATCAAGTTTAGGATATCTTTTTTTTGTTTTTCCGTTACTTCTGAATCATCCCCTACAACTAATTCAGTCCGACTTAATTTTAAAATATGCCCTACTAAAATTTCCGCATCTAAAAATGGCGTTTGGGAAACACCCTGAAGTTTTTTCTTAGCGATTTTTAAGATTTCCTTCAGATTCAATTTAAAAGGTGTGATAATCTCTGAGCATAGCAAAAACAATCTAACAGAAAAAATTTACTTGATAAACACAAACAACTTTTGTAAAATTTTCGAGCTTGTAAGCTGTAGTGTTTATTGGGCTGTCGCCAAGCACAATTGAATGCGAGATAAACAAGGAGAGTAACGACGCAGTGAGTCCGCAGAGATTGTGTCCTCGTAAAAACGGGGATCTCATAGACAGAGAGAAAAACTACCTAAAGCTTTTGAAATTGTTGGGCTGTCGCCAAGTGGTAAGGCAGCGGACTTTGACTCCGTTATTCGTAGGTTCGAATCCTACCAGCCCAGCCAATTATAAAAATCAGACAGAATTTTATTTAAGTTCCGCGATGAATAAAAGCAAGGCTAATCCTTGTTTTTTTTACTTGGATCTTTTGACTTTAAAAAAGATTAAATTTTTATTCCGTGATTAAAACAATATCCTCACAAAGCTCTCCACATTTTTCAACTTCTTGAAAAACTGAATCAATTTTCGGTTCCTTGACGCGAATTGAACTGTCATCTTTTAAAATCAGCTCAACATCCAAAGCATGAGACTGAGAAACTTGCTTCACCTTACCTTGATGAATCAACTCTACTGCTCCTGACCAAGTATATCGCTTTAGGAGAGGGAGATCATGATTATCTACAAAATCATAGCAACCTGCCACGCATTGATTTTCCAGACATTTTACCTCGTGTGGACAAGTTGAACGTAAGGCATATTCCATTGGTAATGTTCCGCAATCAGCATTAATCTCACAAGCTTGGTTTAATGCACCACTAACATTGAAACGTACCTTTGTCCCAAAATATTTTTCTGCACGTTGAATATTGGATTCCTTGATAATGCTTTTGTCTATATTTTTTAAATTTGCATAAATTTTTGCAGGAAAATTTTCTTTTAGATCTTGTGTATAATAGCTTCCGTCACGAGGTTCCCAGAGCTCAAATCTTCCATCATCTTCTTTTGTAATTTTAACAGGAATAGATAATCCGCCACCTGTTACCAGATATGGATTGACTTCATTAATCTCACACTTTTCTTGGCAAACTTTTTTTTCAATGTCTTTCGTGACAAAGCATTCTTCACGGGACTCCAAGTCCGGGCAAACGGTTTCTCGGTCTTGCACATAAAACTCACTACACATGACCTGTAAATAAGATGAAGAATCTTTTTTTCCTAACAATTTGTAAGCACAAAAATCAATTCCACCTTCTTCAGTTGTCCACGCAAGATTCTCTTCTAAAAACTTAACCATCGCACAATCAAGACCATATTCAGTTAAATTACAATCTTTCAAGTTTGGAATTGAAGAGGTTCCGCATTCATTCTTTTTACAACTTTGAGTACTCTCCATTTCTTTAGTTTCCTGATCCAGAATTTCGGCATTTGGTTGATTTGAACTTAATTGAGGTTTCTCTTCGCTTCCATTTATTGCGAGCTTATTTTCTGATAAAAATTTAATTTTAAATTTATTTTCGAGAGGCTTGCCCGCAGTATAATAGCCAAAATTAAAAGAGTATTGCTGATTTTTAGCTTCATATTTTAAGACATACTCTCCGTCCCCTTTAGGATAAACACACTCAGAACCTTCTTGATGCGAAAAATCCAGAGCTAAAGTTTCTTTGTGACTTACTTCCAAGGTTTCAATAAAGTCATTTTCACTGCACAGTTCTTCAGTAGCTGCAATACTGATATTTTGGATTGCAGAGTTTGAATTGTTCATAAATTCAAACTTAACTAAAGATTGTTTACTGCAAGCGGAAAAAAGTAGAAAAATAAAAAATAGATTTAGAGTTTTGATTAGTTTTTTCATAATGTTTTAATATTTGTAAATAAAAGCTAAAGCTTTAAACTTTACACAAAGATTCGTTTTTACAAAAGCCTCTATGAGATATTACTCTAATTTTACGAGAAAGGTAACATTTTTTGAGATAAAAAAATCAGATTGACCTGATAGTCGAATATCTCTAAAATGCTTTCGTCTTTGTCTTTGAAAGATTCGTTTTACCACATATTCAAAGATTCTTAATTTAAAAAATAATTAAAATGGCCCGGTAGCTCAGTGGTAGAGCAGTGGACTGAAAATCCTCGTGTCGGCAGTTCAATTCTGCCCTGGGCCACCATCTCAAACAACCGGCAGGTTGTTTTTTTTGTCTTAAAAAATTGTCATTCCAGCCTCGTTTAGCGGGATCTAGACAAACTTATTCTAATCACAATTAAAAAGTTGATTTTTTACAAAATCGGTGTCTCGAAGTCGGGTTCTTCAAATTGAGTTTTTGTTGTTTTTTGTTTTGCAGCATCTTGTTTCAGTGAACCTTCTTCCCAAGAAGTTAGAACTTTTCTTACTTCATCAACGGGTAAGCAATACTTCTGACGGGAGGCATTCATAATTTCTTTTACGTAACTTTCTTTTGGAAACTGCATATCAAGAGTACGACCGGAAAAAGGCTGTGTTGTTTCCCCGTTAATGGACATTTTTGTGTAAAATTCTCTGACTCCCAAATTAATAATATCTTGTGGAGCAAAAACCGGAGCATATTCTTCTGCAAAAACAGATGCATCTTCTGCCCCCACACGGAATGAAACCATCGAACCGACATTACCAAAAACAGTTGTTTTTATTTTGGCAGAAAGCTGACCTAAAAATTGATTGGCCAATGTTATATTTAGTCGATATTTGCGAGCTTCTGATAAAATTTCATCAAATGTATTGGTCGCAAAATTTTGGAACTCGTCTACATAGAAATAAAAGTCTTCGCGCTCTTCTTCCAAAATATCCGCTCGACTCATTGCGGCTTGATAGATTTTTGTAATTGCAAAGGCTCCCATGAGACCCGCATTTTCTTCTCCTAAAATGCCTTTGGAAACTTTCATTAACAATATTTTTTTGTTGTCCATAATTTCCCGAAAATTAATTTTATTTTCAGGTTGCCCCACAATATTTCTTATCATGTTTGTAGCTACAAACTGACCGACTTTGTTAAGTAATGGGGTGATTGCTTCTGCATCAAATTTTTCACTCCAGCCCGCAAATTCATTCACCCAGAAATTCTTTACCACATCGTCCTCGATGTTTTTGATAATATATTGACGGTAGCTTTTGTCAGTCAGCATTTTCATAATTGAAAGTACCGTAGTATTTGGCGAATCCAAAAGAGCCAGAACCGTGTAACGCAAAACATGCTCTAAACGATCGGTCCAATTTGAACCAAAAAGTTTTTTAAAAATTTCCAAAAAACCAATTGTCACACGCATTTTTAAAGCAGAAGGAACTTCTTCGAGCGGATTAAATGCAATCGGATATTCTTCATCACTTGGATCAAAAATAACAACATCATCAATTCGCTCTTTTGGAATAATTCGCATCACATTGTCAACAAGATCCCCATGGGGATCTAAGATACCCACACCTTTACCTGTCTCTAAATCGTTTTTGATCAAAAGTTCCAGAAATTTTGACTTACCAGACCCTGATTTACCGACAGTATAGAGATGTCTGCGGCGATCCTTACGCATTATGCCGAACGGAACTTTTGTATTATGAAAATTCGTTTCACCAAAAAAAGAAATATTCGGATTATTTTTATCCGTTGCCAATGTTGAGGGAGGATCAGATTTTTTGGAAAGTACGTAAACCAAATTTGGTACTTCTCTTTCGTTGGGAAGGTGAAAAATTGTTGAAATCTCTGACTGTGACAAAAGAAATTGCTTACCAAATTTACGATCTTTCAAGCTGTTTAAAAATAAAGAATTTTTCTGCGGTCCCTTAACTATAAAATTATTGAAATCCGTCAGGTTGTACTGAGAAAATGCTTGAGCAATCGCATGAAATCTATGGCGTAAATTTTCTTGTTTTGGTCCGAAAACAGCAAAACGTATGCTGGTTTCAAAAAGCTGTTCTTCCTCTTTTTGGGAAAAAGATTCTTTAAATTTCTTTCTAAAATCACCTTTTTTAAACCAATATTTTATGCGAAAAATATAGCGAATTGTATCAAAACGCTTCTTCCAATTTCTTATAAAATGCAGACCTCCTGTGTCTTGTCTGGGCTTGACAATATACTGAATGGAGACCACTTCATCCAAAGAAACTTTTGACAAAACAGACAACATTCCCGCCAAAGAATCACCTTCAAAATTGTTAAAATCTTTAATAGGAAATAAATCCGATTTTGCCAAACTAACTCCACCTCCATAGTAACTCTCAGAGACATCGTCTAAAGGATCGGGGATTTGAATTATTTCACATTCAGGAAAAATCGAATAAATTTGACCGGAAATCAAAGAAGTCTCTCTTTTCTCACATGTAAAACAAAAAGAAATATGTTGGGATTTTACCAATATCTCAAAACTAACCCTACCTTTCCCCAAGGTATCATGTAAATTATTCAAAAGCTGCCAAAAGGCTTTGGCTGTTTTCTGATTATTTGCCGGAATTTTGATCAAAAAAGTTTGCACAAGCTTTATTAATGCTCTTCAGAACTGATTATAGTTTAAAAAAATTTGATTAGCAATTAGGGGAGGATTATACTGTGAATTGTCTTTGAAAACAAGAAGTTGAAGAAAAAATGTACAATGTGTTCCGAGTCTTTCGAAATCACACAAAGTGATTTCGATTTTTATGAAAAAATTTCTCCCGAATTTAACGGAAAAAAATTTATCATCCCTCCTCCAAAACTTTGTCCGGGTTGTCGCCGCCAGAGGCGTCTTGCATTTTCTAATGAGCGCACTCTTTACAAAAGAAATTGTGACTTATGCAGTAAAGAGATAATTGCCCTTTATGATGCAGATTCAAAACAAACAGTTTATTGTCCGGAATGTTGGTGGTCTGACAAATGGGATGCTTTGGACTATGGTCAAAACTTTGATTTTTCCAAAAGCTTTTTTGAACAAGTTAGAAAACTAAGGGATACTGTTCCGCAAATGGGACTCTATGTGGATAGCAATGTTAACTCCGAATATGTAAACCAATCCGGTTGGAACAAAAATTGCTATCTTTGTTTTAATTCTGACCATAATGAAGATTGTTGTTATAGTACTAGGCTCTACCATTCAAGAAACACGCTGGATTCATATTTTTCACATAAAATGGAACTTTGTTACGAGTGTGTAGATTGTAAAGAATGTTTTCAGCTGATTTATTCTCAAAATTGTAACAACTGTTATGATTCTTGGTTCTTATACGACTGCGTCAATTGTCATAATTGTTTTGGCTCAATAGGCTTACGCAATCAAAAGTTTTACTTTCTAAACAAACAACTGTCAGCAGAAGATTATCAGAAAGAACTTAAGGCATTTTTAAACGCCACGAAAGAAAAGCAAAAAAAAATAATCAAACAATTTGAGCAGCTCAAAGAGAAACAACCTAGGAGGTTTAGAGTCAGCACAAACAATGAAAATGTAAAAGGAGACAATTTATCAAATTGCAAAAATTCAGAATATTGCTTTGATTGCATAGATTTAGAAGATTCAAAATACTGTAGTAATATGCGTGGAGCTAAAGATTGCTATGATATTGACTATTGGGGACATTTTTCAGAAAGCTGCTTGGATTGTTTCGGTGTAGGAGAAGGGGCTTCTCAAATGTATTTTTGCTTAGCTTCATGGGGAGGTTCATATCAAACTTATTATTCAATCAGTTGTAACTCCACTCAGAATATTTTCGGCTGTGTCGGACTAACCCACAAAAAAAACGCTATTTTAAATAAACAATATAGCAAAGCGGAATATGACAAGCTTGTTGCAAAAATAATCGAGTATATGCAAAAATCAGGAGAATGGGGAGAATTTTTTCCGATTGAATTTTCTTCTTTTGCTTACAATGAGACAGTGGCTCAAGATCAATATCCACTTAAGAAAAAGGAAGTTCTTGAAAATAATTGGAAGTGGAAAGACAAGGAAGATAAAATTCCGAATGTTAAAAAAATAATTCCCGCAAATCGCTTGCCGGAAAAAATCCGGGAGATCCCTGATGATATTTTGAACTGGGCAATCAAGTGTGAAAAAACAAATAGACCGTACAAAATACAAAAACCAGAACTGGATTTTTACCGTAAAATGAACTTATCAATTCCGGTTTTTCACCCTGAAGTAAGGCATGAGATACGCATGAAAAAACGTAATCCTCTCAAGCTTTGGAAAAGAAATTGTGCAGAATGTGAAGTAGAAATCGAAACAAGTTACAGCCTGGAAAGAGCGGAAAAAGTTTTGTGTAAAAAATGCTATTTAAGCACAATTCATTAGAAAAATTTTTTACAAATGAAACAATTATTGTAAAATAAAGAATGTCTCTACTTTAAAAATTCAATCATCTCTCAATATGCCTCAATGCAAAGTCTGCCAAGCAAGCTTTAACATCAGAGCAGAAGATCAAGCCTTTTATGAAAGAATGCAAGTCCCACCGCCAAAAGCGTGCCCTGACTGCCGCATGCAACAAAGAATGAATTTTAGAAATGAAAGAAATTTATACAAAAGAAAAAGTTCAATGTCAGGTAAAGACATAATTTCAATCTACCATGAATCTTCGCCCTATAAAGTCTATGCAACCGATGAGTGGTGGAGCGATAAGTGGGACGGAGCAGATTATGGTAGGGATTTTGATTTTAAAAGAACTTTTTTTGAGCAGTTCCAAGAACTAGTTTTAGATGTTCCACGCATTGCTCTTTTTAACATAAATCCTACCAATAGTGATTTTTGCCAACAAGCCTACAACAACAAAAACTGTTACCTCTGTACGGTTATCACTGAATGTGAAGATTCTATGTACGTCTCACATACCAACAGAGCGACTGACTCTTACGACTGTGACTATGTGCAAAATGTCGAATTATGTGTTGATTGTCTGGATAGTGACAAACTGTATGAATGTGTGAGTTGTCAGAGCTGTCAAAATTCGAGTAACTTAATTTACTGTTATGACTGTATTGGTTGCCAAAATTGCTTTGGTTGCTCCGGGCTCAGGAATCAAAAATATCATATTTTTAACAAACCGTACTCTCCTGAAGAATATAAAGAAAAAATTGCCTCGCTTGAGATTAATAAATACAGTAATTATGTAAAATATAAGAATCATTTTAAAGAAATTGCCCAAAAAGCGGACCACAAAGAAAATTGGAATTTGAACACTGAAAACAGCTTGGGTAATTACCTCATAAATTCGAAAAACTGCTATATGTGTTTTGATTCTTTTGAAATGCAAGACTCCGCTTACTGTACTTGGACTTTTGAGAGTAACAATATTCAGGATGTTTATGGAATGGGTAAATGCAGCTGGGTTTACAACTCTCTTGGTGTGGAAAATTTGAATATGGGAGCTTTTAATACTTTCGTCTCTGACAGCGGCGATGCAATGTATAGTGATTGCTCTTTTTACTCGATGAATATTTTCGGTTGTGCGGGACTTAGAAATAAAAAAAACCATATTTTAAACAAAGCATATAGTCCTGAAGAATATGCAGTCTTAAAAACAAAAATCATTGAACATATGCAGAAAACCAATGAATGGGGAGAATTTTTCCCGACCCGGCTTTCACCTTTTGGTTATGACGAATCAGTTGCGATTGAGCATTTTCCTTTAACAAAAGAGGAAGTTTTGGAGAAAGGATTAAAATGGTCAGGTTACGAAAAAATAGTTCCTGATGTTGAAAAAACAATTACATCCAGCCAAGTTCCTGACGATATCAAAGAGGTCACTGATGATCTCTTGAACTGGGCAATTAAATGCGAAATTAGTGGAAAATTATTTAAAATTCAAAAGCTTGAGCTGGATTTTTATCGAAAAAATAATCTGCCAATACAAAGATACCACCCCGACGTCAGATACGAGCAAAGAATGAGTTTGCGTAATCCAAAAAAACTTTGGGATAGAAATTGCGACGAATGCAACAAATCCATTCAAACAACTTACTCACCGGAAAAACCGGAAAAAGTTTTGTGTGAAGAGTGTTATTTAAAAAGAATAAATTAGGCGACGTCACATAATGTCGTCTTCTTCTGTGTATTTGTCCTTGTGGGCAAAATATCCTCGCTTTCGCAAAGATGCAAGGATGAAATCAGTCAACAACAAACAAATCATTCAAACTCCAGTATCTAAAAACCAACTACCATCACATTCCTCCTCTCATCCTGATCCCTTCTCCAACTGGCTAAATCAAATTCATTAAAAGTTGAGCGTGCATCAAATTCAGCATTTGGGATAATTGATTGAATAGCAGTCTTAAAATCAAAAATCATAATCCCCTCTTCCTCAATGCCAATTAAAAATTCCTCGCCAAATTTAGCCACAATTTTGTCATAACAAAAATCTTTTTGAATTTGAAATTTCGGCAAAAGCGGACCTACAAAAATATTCGGATCATCAAAATTCTCTAACATTTTTTCAATAATACCATCACACAATCCTCGCCAACCCGCATGAACAATACCAAACTTATCCTCCTCCCAAAAAGCAATCGGTGCACAATCCGCTGTTTTTATGCCAAGTAATTTTGTTTCATCTCTCGTCCAAACTCCGTCACATTCAGGCAAATCCTCTTCTCCGGTCACAATTTCCACAATTTTGGTTCCATGTACTTGTTGCGGTAAAATCAAATCTTCCGGTAATTTTTCCTTTGGTTTGTAGGTTTTAATCTGCATAGTTTTTCTATTGTTTATGTCATTTCCACGAAAACGGGAATATGTCGATAATTAATACCTCATTTTTAAATATCTTGTCGCACGAAACTTGCCTATAGATGGTTTTGTTCTAAAAAAACTCATCAAATCCCAATAACACTCTTTTGCAAATTTTGATTCTAAATTATTCGGATATATAAAAGGTTGAGACTCCTTCTTTTGTAACATTTTTTCAAATTCCAATTGTAAATATTCATGGATTCCCCAAAGAATATTATTAATCATTTCAGCAATATTACTGCCATGATAATTTAAAACATCATCATTAAAATGTTCATAAAAATTATATATTAATACCAAAGCATCATCTAAAGAGAGCTCCACATTACTTCTTCTAAAAATCTTACGGACTTTTCCAGCTATGGTATATAACCTTCCAAGATTATGCTTTGATATATTCGAGCAAATATATAAAATATCTTTTCTTGATAAAATTAAATCACATTCCATGTCAATATCAGGAAACCATTTTTTAATATTAATTTCTGTTTTTATCCAATTCTGCAATTTTTCTGTAGATTTCTTTAAGTTTCCCACCAAATCGGTACTTCCTAATTTTTGTTTTAAACAAATATTACTTATTAGATCCAAACACGACAATTTTTCCCCTATAATATTAGCATCAATCGGAGAAAAAAAATCCATTAAAACTATATAAAAATATTTTTGATAAAGTTCCTCATGAAAATATAATGTTGCATCTTCTTTTTTACCTCGCAATTCAAATAAAAGTGGAGTTAAACAAGAATTTAGACTATCCACTACAATTTTTAATGTAATTGCTTCCCTTTCTATTTCTGAAAAACTTTGTGACCTTGAGCTGTCTTTCATAATTATTTTTTTACAGCAAAAATCAAATTAATTATATAGCGCATAATTAAATTTATAAATAAAAAGCAAAAACAGATTCCCGCCTACGCGGGAATGACAAGAAAAATATTCACAGTTTTAATTTATTTTTGAGCCACAGCAGTATCTGTCCTAATATACTGAGGCTGCTTTACTTCTTGCATTTTAGCAATTACAGGATCTGTTTTGATCTTTTCGATTGCACGACTCCTAGCAATCTTCATATTCCAAATTTCATTTTCGGTCATCAGCATACTTCTTTCTTCTTTCAAACTTTTGAGTTCGTAACCTTTGGTAGCGACTTGATTTGAATGAGCCAAATATAACAAAGAAACAACACAAATAATTGTAATTGTTGAGAATACCAAAGCATTAATCCCTACTTCAACTTTCTGGGAAAGAGTTTTTTTTCTAATTCCTTTTTTATTTTTACGACCGTTTACGATTAACATAGAAGCGGCGGATGATCTTTGATAATAGTTAAAATTTGTGTTCATTTTACATTTTATATTATTTTTTGTTTTGATGGTAGAGATTTTTTACAATGTTTAAATAATTTTCTCCGAAACTCTCATTTTGGCACTTCGTGACCTGGGGTTATCTTTGATTTCTGATTGAGAAGGAGTAATCAGCTTACCGATTTTTTTGAGCTGAGCTTTCCATCCACAATTACAGATTGGTTGATCAGAGGGACAATGACAGTTTGAGAAATATTTTTTAAACAATTTTTTAACAATTCGATCTTCCAGAGAATGATAAGAGATCACCACAATTCTTCCTCCTTTTGCCAGTAGATTAATCGCATCTTCCAATCCTTTTTTCAAAACTTCCAGCTCTCGATTCACTTCTATCCGTAGGGCTTGGAAAACAAGTACTGCCGGATGACCTCCTCCCCAACGAACTTTCGGCTTCACGGATTCAATTAAATCAACCAGTTCATCTGTTCGTTCAAATTTTTTAACCTTTCTGTGTTCAATTATTTTATTCGTAATTTTTCTGGCAAACTTCTCTTCTCCATATTCCCAAAATATTCGGTTTAATGCATCTTCAGCGTAAGTATTGACTACATCTGCAGCAGTTAAGCTACTGCGCCTGTCCATGCGCATATCAAGCGGTCCTGAGTGCCTTATGCTAAACCCTTTTTCGGCTTGATCAAGATGTACGGAGGAAATTCCCAAATCAAAGAAAATTCCATCAGCTTTCTCAATCTTATGCTTTTTAAAGATCTGCCTTAAATTCCCAAAATTATCATGTGCATAAACTATTTGTTCTTCCCATTCGCTTAAATTTTTCCGTGCATTTTGTAAGTTGTCTTCGTCCTGATCAATCGCAATCAATTTCCCCGTCTTTCCAATTTGTTTCAAAATCTCTTTACTGTGCCCTCCCAGTCCCAAAGTACAATCAACAATCACGCTTCCTTTTGCTAATTTCAGAGATTCAATTGATTCTTGGAAAAGAACCGGGGTATGGCTAAATTGAGACATTTAATTTAAATTAACATTCTCTGTAATACTTTTTTACTCATTTTTGGACAACTTTTTTGTTCTCTGTTTTTCGCTACCTTCAATTACAAATTTACTCCTTACCTTTTTTTGTGTCAAATTTTTTTAAGACTTTTTTTTATTTTAATCGCTTTTCTTTCTTCATTGTTCATTTTTTTTATACAACAAATCGAATAAAATGTTTTATTCAAGGTATTTTACAATCTTTTTAAGGCTTAAAATTTTTTCTTGTGTTGCCTTAGATTTTCTTTCATGCTAATGTTTCGCACGCAAAAATATTATTGTCATCCTGAGCCTGTCGAAGGATCTCAATTCAAACGGGTCAGTAGCTCAGTTGGTAGAGCAGTAGCCTCTTAAGCTATTGGTCCTGGGTTCGAGTCCCAGCTGACCCACCAGAGATAGAATTCATACAGCTTTTTTATACTACAAGCGAACAGATGAGAAGTGCGTTTGTTTTTTTGAGATAATTATTTCTCTTATAATTTATCTGCCATTCGCTTTAACTGACAAATCTTATCCCAAAAACCGAGATAAAGACTTGCCACATCCAGTTTATGCACTTTTTGATGCTTGCTCCATATATCATAAAAAAATAGAAAACCGTTGCCATTAGGATCAAATTGACTGAACAAAAGGGAGACTTTTGTTTTGAATCTTTGCGCTGCTTCAGCCGAGATAGGATCAAACTCTTCTAACTTTACTTGCTTTGAAACATAGCTTGGTTCGAATTCATCAAAATCAAATAAAGCAAAGAACTCTCCTTTCTTGCTGGCTAGAATGTTTTTGTGCCTAATATTTTCTCCTAAATCAAACTTGTCACAAAAAAAATGATGATCACAATCTCCTGTCAATTGTTTGTAAATCAACATATCTACATTTTCAAAAACAGATAACTCTACTTTTTCATAGCTTTGCAATTCCGGTTCTTCTGAATACCATCTCCCCTGATCATCACTAATAACTCGACAGACATTTAAAATCTCGTGAAAAGTTTTATATACGACCTGCTGAATTTGAGGGGTTTTAAAGATAGGAAAAAAACGACCTCGTTCACCTTCAATTTTATAAAATAATAATCCTCTTTCTGTATCAATACCCCGTCTTAATTGATCGCTTGGGATTTCTGTCTGACAAAGTTTTTCCATAAAATGATTTATTTAAAATGAGAGACAGATTAACATTTTTTTAATTATTTGTCAAAATAAACTATAAAAGTGTGAATCCAGAAATTATAAATTACAAATAAATAAAGCAAAAAATAGACAATTAAGTCATTTTGATTAAAAACAGAGGCGCAATGGAAAAATACTCAGAAAAATTACGTTACAGGTTTTTATAGCTGTTTGAATGTAACTTCGCCTCAGGTGAAGCCAGCTATAAATAACTCCTTGGTTAGAAGTTTAATCTTTTAGATAATACCGGCTTGCTTCACGAAAAAGATCACATTTTTTGCTTCGACATCCGAAAGAGACCTGATTTTTAAATGCCTGCGAAATTTCCCCGTCCCTTCCAAAAGCTCCTCAGGATCACTAAAGCGATAACCCTTGGAAAATTCAAAAGAAATATGTTTTTTGCTTACAAAAATACCACCAAAATCAGCATCAATTGAAAACATAATTCCACCATACATCATTTTTTCTTGAACATCGGGAAATTCTTCAAAAACAATTTCACGTAATTTCAATAAAATATTTAATTTTTCCTCATCAAACATTCCAATCTCTTCAAGGAATTTCTGTACTCGCTCATCTTTAGTTTTTTGCATAATGCTAATTTGTTAAAATTTAATTATTTATTTTTTCACACAACGATAGCCCTGATAATTGGGACCAAAAGATTTATTTCTCGCTAAAATGTAACCATTGTAAGCGACAAGAAAAGCTTTTTCTGCGTCTTTTGACTCTGCTGTCCAATAATAAATTACTTCTGAATGAGGGTTCCAAAGAGGTGTCTCTTTGTCAGGCTGCATTTGATATTGAGCGACACCATCAGCAGCAATAAAGCCAAGAGAGTTTTGATTCTTCCTCGTCAGTGAACGGACAATTTCTTCACGGCTGGGCAATCTCCAAAGATTAACTTCTTCTTGCAAGAGAGTCTCTCCTGATTCATTGAGCTTTGCACAATTCTCTTGAGCCGTTTCCCAATCCGTACCATCCAATGGGAAGCCTACTCCCTGAGCAGCCCAAGTTAAGCTAACGCCATTACCAAAGATCGTTCTGGTTCCGAAATCTTGATCATTGAATCTAGTTTCTACTCTGATTAAATGTGGAATACCGAATGTCAGCAAAATTATCAGAAAAATACCTTTAAAAACAGAGCTAATGATTTTTTTAGATTTGAATTCACCAAAATAAAAACCAAGAGCAAATAAAATCATCGGCACAAAAATCAAAGCTCTACCCGCATTACTATTGAAAAAAAACAAGGCAAAAATGCCAAGTGATAAAAACAAGCTTAATCCGGTTTTCTTGTAATTCAGTGCAATTAATGAAGTTAGCAGAAAGACAAATGGAACAGAAAGATATTGAATAGAAGTCAAACTGAGGTTTTGCCAAAGCGACTGATAATACCAGCCTTCATGAAAAGCTTCATTAATCCCCCAGTAAGACCAAAATCCAATAATCAGACTTGAAAAAAATGCCGTAACACCAGCGATAATTTTTCTACTAAAACTGCTGATATTGGAAGAATGAAACCTTCGCATGGTAACAGTGCTTAAAGGTTAGTTTCGCAATTGAGATCAAATTAAAATTGCCCAAAAAATTATACCCTCATAAACAAAAAAATCTATACAGATTAAGTTATACACTCTTTTAATTTATAAGCTTTAACGAAAAACCCCGCAACAAGCTACGGGGTTTTAAGTCTTAAAAAGGTTAAACTAAAAGCAGGTCTTTACTCTTTTCATAACTAACTACTTTATACGATTCAAAATATTATTAATATTTCAATTATTCCTAGATCTCAAATAGCCGATTTGTTCAGCATTTAATCACTGAATACTACCTGAATTTCTCATCGTTGCCAAATTCCAAGCTGTCACGTCTTCAAATCTTTCCACCGGAATTTTTGATACGTTTTCCGGTGACAAATGACTGTAATTATTTGGATGCATCTCACTCAATTGTTTTTCTGTTACATTCTTAAATTGATCATATGTGAAATATTTTGAGAACACCAAATTTCGACTCATATCAAGTTGCTGCAATTGAGCCTTGGTTATATGATGAGTCAGGTTGTTGATCTGACTGGAATTTCTCATCATTGCCAAATTCCAGGCTGTCACATCTTGAAATCTTTCCGCAGGGATTTTTGAAATGTTTTCCGGTGACAAATGACCATAATTATTTGGATGCATTTCGCTTAATTGCTTTTCTGTCACATTCTTAAATTGATCATATGTGAAGTATTTTGCAAACACCAAGTTTCGACTCATATCAAGTTGTTGCAATTGAACCTTGTTTATATAATGAGTCAAGTTGTTGACCTGACCGGAATTTCTCATCATTGCCAGATTCCATTCTGTCACGTCTTGAAATCTTTCCGCCGGTATTCTTGAGATGTTTTCCGGTGACAAGTGACCGTAATTATTTGGATGCATTTCACCCAATTGCTTTTCTGTTACATCCTTAAGTTGATCATATGTGAAGTATTTTGAGAACACCAGATTTCAACCCATATCAATTTGCTGCAATTGAGCTTTGGTTATATAATGAGTCAACTTGTCAGATTTGTATAATAGGGACAAATGATGCGAAGAAGCAGGTGCAAATGCTTCGTTAGAAATCAATTGAATAGTTTCAGGGTCAGTAATTTTTCAGGAATTATAATCTTCTAAAAACTCATTGATACTCATTGAAAAATAATTATTTTCATTTTCATTATTCTCAGACTCATTTTCATTATCATCTCAACCCTGCTCTACAGGCTCTATTCACTTGTATTCATATGCTCAAATATCAATTTTATCATCACGCTCGTTTTTCTCAATATCGTGATTTAGCTCTGTTATATAGATTCATTTATCCACAGCAGACCATGCTTTGGAATTTAAGTTGAAATTATTTCTTGAAACATCCACAAAAATTTCCTTAGTAGCATCTTCATAGTTATTTGAAAGTACCGCTTTTCAAGAATTTCTTTTTTCTATGGATTTATTCGTAAGATTATTCCTTATTTCTACGTTTGTTCCGGGAAAACGATACTCGATTGAGTTCGGATAACTATTTTCCAGAAAGATAGTATTATTATAAACTTTTGCTCAATCAGCATTTTCCAGTCCAATTCAAACATCTCCTTTGGATGAATCATGGTAAATAAGATTGTTTCTAATTATTCATCCTTTGTGTGCACTAGATCACAAACCAAATCAAATTCATCTGTCACAATTATAAATTTTATTTCTTTCTACAACTGTTCACTCACTGTTGGTCCAAAAATGAATAGCATGTTCAGCTAGGGCGGAGGTGGGAGAAACTATATATTTAAAAGTATTATCTCTAACTATCCAATCTTTACCGCCGTGGACATCTATTCCTCAAATATACCATTGAGGTCAAACCTTGTTAGTATATTCAAAATGAGAACATTGAACTATTCAATTCTTTGACATTAGCTCGGAGTTATTTCTATCGGTTGTTCACTTAATCATTTGTTCTCAAGTATCAAAGATATTAGTATTGTGTAACAAAAAATTATCTGCTCACAATTCTCAGTGAACTTGAACAGCATGATTTCTGACATTTCAGATACTAAGATCTCAAACAAAAATGTTTTTGTTTGTAGCCCAAATCCCATGCGTAACCCATCATTGCATTCATTTTCACTTTAGTACAACATCTTCAGGATTGCCAGTTTCTCACCTGAATATTATATTCTTACCGGCAGTCCATAATCAATTAGAAAGATTATAGGTTCATTTTTTTAAAACAATTTCAAACCATTTGTCTTGGTTCTTGCGTTTATATGCTTCATCAACAGCATTTTTTAACTCCAAATAAGTAGAAACAAAAACAGTTTCCTTGTCAAAACCAGAAACCATGTCTCACAAGCTTAATCAACAGTTACTTTCAGGAAAGTCTCATTCATTGGCGAAAGTGACTGTAAAAAAGTTCAGGGACAAAACTGCAAGAGAGAGAAGAACTGAAATAGATTTTTTCATTTTTATATTTGGTAATGAAATAAAAATAAGGAGAAATTTTCATGTAATTATATCAGCTATATTGCAATTGTCAATATTTTATTGTTCTAAATTATTCCCAATTTTTTCATCTGCCTTTTTGAGAAGAGAGAAGTTTGTTTGATTTTTTGTCTTCAAGTTAAAGTTCTCAAAGATTTTCTGATGAACGAGACGAAAGAATTAGAGTTTAAAGTGAGTGGTTTTTGTTTTAAAAATTTTTTGTAAGAGATTAGTCCTCCGGTAATGAACGAGTTTCTTGATTACAATATTTTATTGAATGTAATCATAGCTACAATTATACTAAGGATTGAATCAGGAATACTGAATTTAAGAATCTTTGATGTTTGAAAACTTGAATTTTTTCCAAATTCTAAAAATACTGCTGCGTCACTTTTATTAACCTCTTTACATTTCTAAGAAAAACCATTTTTAACGAAATTGTTTTGCAAAATTGGGGATAATCCAGTTTGTTACGTCAATATTTAGATTATAGGCTTAAGTCAAAATATTCAGCCTTTCTGGTTTCCACCTTGGCGTATAAATATCTGGCATTTCGTATATGATTTATCTGAAATATATTTTATTGTTCTTTACTGACACAGTAGCATAGAAATGTTTTGGGTAGCCACGGTGGAATCTTGAAGCTTTAGCTTCGTCCGAAAGACTGTGGTACCACTGTAGCAGCGAATTAGTTAGTTGAACTTAAGGTTCGTATTCACTCCGAGATTGTTTGTACAGTGATTTTACCCAAAAAGAATTATTTATTCTTTCACTTTTTCTATCATGCATTACCTTGCCATGGATGTTGCCAAAAATGTCTTTCCAATCTAAAAAAGTTGCTTCATAAATCAAGCAACATGGAAATTGAAGATGCAATTGAAGCAATTGATCGTTGCCTAGCTACCCTGCAAGATGAATCAGATTGTTTGACTCAGAAAGTAGTAGAAGAACAAGATAGGCAGGAAGAAATCATTGATTCAATACCCGTTTTTGGAGAAAAGCTTTCTGCAATTGTTTCAGCCGAAGCAGGAGACATCAAAAGATTTCCTTCCGCACGTCAGCTCAAGGCTGATGTGGGGATTGATCCCAAAGTCTCTCAATCAGGTAATTCTTTGCATACGGGCAGAAGTACAAAAAGTGGTAATCAATACTTGAGGCATGCTCTTTATCTGGCTGCAAATATTTCCAGACAGCATGATCCTGAACCAAAAGCCTTTTATGAGAAAAAGAAAGGTGAAGGCAAGTCGCACAGACACTGCGCTTGCGCTGTCAGTAGAAAACTCTGTGAAAGAATTTATGCTAAATGGTTCAAGATTTTTGACAAGCGGGAAAGACAATTAAGGGAAAAATTAACCCATAAGCGTAAGTAGATACTTTGTTGCTTCTAGAAAAAAACTCTTACCATTGTTATATTTGCTTAAAACAAAGCTTTTATTCGTAAAATCAAAAAAAACATTGCGAAAAATATACAAAAGCTTTTCGAATAAACCTCTATTCATTGTCTTAAATAGAAGAGACTGCCATATTGTTTGTTTAAAGAACTGCTTGTGTTGCTGAATAAATATTTTCACATCTATGCAATAAGCTACTCGTAAGAAACTTTGTCTATGGCTTTTCTCACTACAGGAATAACCATGTAGCTAATCACCAAGACTACAGGGAAAGCTGAGTACCAAGATTGGAACCAGCTATTAAAGTAGGTAGTGCTATAGCCTAGATTGATAAAAGTGATATAGCCGGACATGATGATCGAAATCAAGAAAGAGACAACAGCAGGAAAAAACAGATTTGCGCATTTTTTAGGAATAATTTTCATATTTAAGATAGTTAAACGTTAATAAACTGGAAAAAGAATAAAGCAGCCAACGAAAAAAGTCAACCATGGCTAACTTTTTTAAATAAATCGACATTCTTTAGGCAAATACATTGACTAGCTCTCGGATTTCATTACAATAAGTTTGTTGTTTATGTTGCGATAGATAACTTTAAATTATTTATACTTAACCTGAAAAATTATGTCATCAGTAGCCAAAAACCAAGCCGAATTGATAAAGGCAATACAGACTAGCTACGAGAAACTTAGGGAGGAGTTTAATAATATTCCGGAAGATCTTGTTGACGAACAATCAATGGAAGGGCAAGTCAAAGACACAAAGATGAGCGTCAATAATTTGCTTTCCTATCTGGTTGGTTGGGGTGAGCTGGTTGTAAAATGGGATAAATTTTATCAAAAAGAAAAAAAGCTCCCGGATCTACCGGAAACCGGATTCAAGATGAATGAAATGGGCAGACTGGCTCAGAAGTTCTACGAAGATTACAAAAATGATGATTTTAAAACTTTGCTTAAAAAATACGATGCAGTTGTAGGAAGGATTTTGGAGATGATAGGAAGCAAAGACAACAAAGAGCTTTATGAAACCGATTGGTACAAAAAATACCCTTTTGGCAGGATGGTAGCATTCAATACTTCATCTCCATATAAAAATGCTCGTGGCAGGATCAGGAAATGGAAAAAAGAAAAAAATTTAATATAAGACTATCGCCAACCATTTCTTCACACGCTTTTTATCTATGCACAACCAAAGCCAAGAAGACTATCTCAGGACAATGTATCTCTTTTTTGAAGATAGTGGCGACCGTAGCAATATCAAGTCGGTCGATATTGCTAAAAAAATGCAGGTATCTAAAGCCGCCGTTTCCAAGATGCTCAAAAAACTTCATGAGCAGGCATTCATTGAAGTTAATCCATATTCGTCTATCACACTGACTGATAAAGGCTTTAAAAAAGCTAAAAAACTTATTTTTAAATACCGAATAATTGGCTACTTTTTAGTCCAAGTTTTAGGTGTCAGTAAAAAAAATGCCCACGAAGAAGCCCATCGACTCGAGCATGCCTTTTCGGAACAAACAGTCAAAAAACTGTCCAAGTATTTGGATCATCCTCAGCACTGTTTTTGTGGCAGAAAAGTACCGAAAATATAATAAATGACTTTTACTTGTCAGGCTCATCCATATCCATCCCCAGCATGACGATATCTTTTTTGAATTGATCCAGACCGACTACTTCTCCCATTCGATACGCTCCCGGCTGATTAATAGTCTTGTTTATCAATTGTAATACGCAAGCAGCTACCGGAATAGCCGTGCCGATCCAGCCGTCACTGTGCGATATTTGTAACGTGACTTTTTTCGATTTATTATTGGCAACCCCTTTTCCTCTTACCTTTACAATTGTAATAAAAGGAGGTTTGGCCTTACGATTGCTCGCCCAATGTAGCAGTCTAGCGCCAAGACCTGCTCCCCAGCGGAAACGATAAAGTCCTGTCATTTTCCACAAAAATACAATTACATCCACCAAGCCACCGACACTAGCCACATACGTGCCACATTTTTTTAAGTTTAACTTGAGCGCCAGATCTTCCAACTCAATCATTCTCATCGGATAGCAGTCTTTAATCCCAATTCCTGCTCCGAAATCCCCCTGAATACTTTTACTCAAAGAGGTGGTTTTCCAGATTCCGTTTTCCATGATCAAAGGATCAACGGACAATTCCCTGATCAGATCTTCACAAGTACCGAAGCTCACTTCTCGTTCACTGGCAATACCACTGAATTCTGCCTCTTCCAAGGTGTCGAATTTTTGTCGAAGCAGTCTGAGTAAAAAAGCAGGTACACCGGGAACAAATCCACATTCGGACAAAAAAATCAGTCCATTGTCTGCGATTTTCTTGTGTAGTTTCTTCAAAGTTGCCTGTTTTTTCGTATTCAGATTTAGGTCTAAATAATTGATACCTGCTTTGAGTGCTGCTTTGACGACACTGTCTCCGACTAGTGCTAAAGGTATGCAGACAATGACAAGATCATATTCTTTGAGGTTCTCTGCCATTGCATCGATATTCGTGGTATCTACTCCTACGCCTGTAATTTTTTGATAGTCACCTTTTTGGGCGAAATGTTGATTGAACTCTAGTGCAGTTTGCTTCGCCTTTTTTTCATTTCTGCCAGCAATACTGATGACACAGTCGGTGTATTCAAGCAAAAGTTTAGTGATTTCACTGCCGGCACGACCGTAGCCACCGAGTATAATGATGTTCATAGTTTTGTCAGATTAAGAAAAAAAAATATGTCACATCAATTTCTTTCAAATCTTTATTCGGGTTGTAAAAAGGTATTTTGCTCAATTTCGGGAACTTTTTCTCCTTTAAAATCAAGTGAAGAAATTATACGTGGCGGATATGTACCCTTTGTGAAGCCCTCTATCAAAAAAGCTGCTTCACGACCAATAGTGGAAACTTCTCCATCCCTTGAAAATTGACTTGTAAAGAAGACCACCGGTGCTGCGGGTTCTGTGGAATTCTTGAGTTTCATCAGTTCGGGGATGTGTTCTTCTGTAATCCAACCTGTTGGTGCTTTGGCAATACGTAACGCTTTGAGCGGATGAGATTTCAAATCTTCCAGAAAGTCAAGCGGGCTATTTTGTTCCCAATAACAGTCATCAAAAATAGCATAATATATTTCGCCGGATTCACTTGTCTGTTTGTCGGATATTTGTTTTTCAAGACAGGAACTACCTGTTTCGCTATCTTGTAGTAAAGCTTCGAGATATTGTGCGCAAAACAATTCTTCCTGCTCTCGGTCTTCCATATTTTTCCAAACCAATTTTTGACATCTTTTCCTCCCTTCATATTCTAGAAATTGTTGAGGTGAGTCCCAACATCCCCGTTGACAAGGATCAAAACGATTGTAAACGCAAGCATAACCACAATAATAGTGTTCAGCGTCAAGCCCGCTTTTCATTTTTGCCTTGCCCCATGCTTTACATGCTTCTTTAGTATCGAATTCCACGCCACACTCTTCTCCTCCACCCCGACCATTCGGATGATAAAATCCCGTCCAATTTTGAGAAAACTTACTAACTCCGATAAACCGACAAAAAGGCTCGACGTGACCTGAATAAAAGCAGCTTTGATTAATTATCAGACAAGCTGAAGCAAGTGTAAGTAGAATCAAAATTATCAGGATGATTTTTTTCATAAATTTGATAATTAACGAATAGGACTCAGAAATGTTCTCTGTAAGAGTTTCCTCTTCTTATTTTTTTGCTTCGGCAAAACATAAAATATAGCCGTTGTTGTCGCGGGCGTAGAACTCTTTCACACCGTACCAGGTTATAAATAATTCTTTTACGATCTCGACCTTGTCTTTTATGTCTTCATAAAAATTTTCCACATTCTCACACTCAATATAAAAAGTACAGGAAGCTCCGGCTTCTAATTCTTTCAATGCCGGAATGTCCTTTTTGAAAGAATCTTCAGATTGCAACATAATTTCTACAGCAGCATTTTTTACAAGTGCATAAACGATCTTTTTGTCTTTCGGAATTGTGGTCAAAACGCTATCTTGCGTCTCAGGTACAGCCATGACAAGTTCAAATCCGAGATTTTTCTGATAAAACTCGACTGTTTTTTTTACATCTCTGACCATTAGGTTTGGTTTCAAGCTATTCATAGCACTTGTATTAAAAAATATTAAAAATATTGAAAGCTATTCATTACCCGCCTTATTCGCATTTGAAGGTGAATTTTCCTCTTTCTCTTCCAAGTATGCATCCAATTTTACCTCTACGAAAAAATACTTTTCCCCTCTTCTCGCTAGAAAAAATAAAACCCCGTTGCTGTCTATTTCTATCGGATAAGCGAAGGCATCGCAGCACGTATGTGTACGTATTTCATCAAACTCTTGAGAAATTTTTTCATCATTAAACATAAAGAATTTTTTTTCATCATCCCCACCTCCTTGTGCCACAAATCCAATTTTATTTCGGTAAGCGAAAATATGGGAGCTACCTCCTAGGTCAAACTTTTCATTAAATGTCTCACCATGATACCAAGTATTTTGCTGTACGATCGGTGTATTTTCATCCTCCCATTTTTTGAAATCATAAAAGGTAAAAGCAGGAGCATCTAAAACCATGCTGGCATCCGTGACAGCGCCGTTTCCGCCGAAGAACATATCACGAGAAAACAGTTCTTCGCTGTTTTTAAAAATAGAATATGTTTGACTGTCTCTCGTATGCGTTTTGGACGGACCAATCATATAAATGTCTTTATCGAATCCGTAACATTCAGCATGAGCTAAACTGTTCACCAGCGCTATTGGTGGTTTAGGTTCGGTGATAAGACATTGCTCTATCCCATGTGTATCATCACACGCACCAAGTTGGAAATCCGGCGGAGCGTTTTTTTTGTATACTTGTAGTCCGACGATTGAACAATCTGCGTTTGTATTTCCCTTGCTTCGATCGCATTCTACCTTAGTTTCCAAATATAGCATCTCCTCTCGACTGGTGATTATGTTGTCTGCATCATGCCAGAAGTGTACACCACTTTCTTTCAAACGTTCAACTTCATTTGCAATTGGCTTTGGATATATGTCATCCATTGTTAATTGGGTCTCAATTTCACGGTAGGTTTGTGATACAAATTGTTCGGAAACTTGAGATGCTGGGGAATGCTCCTCTTGATTTCTTCGCTCCAAACGATTTTTGATGCCCTCGTATAATTGGGACAGATCTAATGAAATCCATTTTTGCCCGCTATTCACTGATCCTATGTTCCAGCCCGTCAGGATTATAATCAGAATAGCCGTACAGAAGCCGATTAAGAAACTTTTAGCTCGCATAAATAAAAAATTTAAGTAGTTACGATATATTTTTACTATTCTTCATATGTCTTTGTAAAAGCGTTTTTTAGAGAGTTAACGCATTCCTCCGAAAAGTCCTGACCAAAATCTAAAGTCACAACAGTCTTGTCTGATAATTTAATGCTCAGCTTCGGTGACTCTCCGATAAAGTTAGAATTCCAGCTTGTATGATTTTCTCCTACTTCAAAAAAATTTATTTGTTCTAAACACCACTTCTCAGGGGGCATATCCTGATTTCTCAAATCATCTGCACCGCATACAAATCCGTGTTTTTCATGAATATGTGTATTTGTTTCTTTAATCCAAGAATGAAGCGTTTCCCCCTTTTTTAATGGAGATGAGCTTATAGTGCTTGTACCGTAAAAATTCTTGGCATCATTATCACACTTGATACTGCCAACTACGTCGCCAAATCTGCCTTGTTCTTTCAACGTCAATATGTCAAAACTATCGTTTAATTGATTGATTATTGCTCTTACCTCTTCTTGTGCTCTTGTTTCAGAATTGATTACCTTTCCATTTACCAGAAATTCATCTTCTCTGATCTCAATGATGAATTCTTTTTCAAGTGGTATACCGCTCATATAGTGCCCAAATTGTTGTTCTTCTTTACCGGACTCTGTCTCGTAGGTGAGAGTGTATTGTCCATCTGATTCTGAATATGTACACTCGGTTCCAGGTTTAAGAGTAAAATCAAAAATTAGTTTTTTCTCAGAATGTTTGGGAATTATCTCTACAAAATTTTTCGTACTACAGGTCTCTTCGCTTGTGAGTATCTCTACATTTCTCAGCTCAGCATCAGAATTATTTTGAATTTCAAAGCTAACGATACGATCCGAAGCACAGCCAGTGAGTAAGATAATTGGAACGAGGAAGGAAAGGAGATTTTTTTTCATGGTAATTTTGTTATTGGGTATAAGTTTTAAGTTAAGATAACAAGCTTAGTAAAGGCTGTACAATATCTACTCCGTCCCTTTCAAAATCTCCTCACACGGTTCCCCACACTCGTCAATAAGATCAAAAATAGCGTCGATGGAAGGCTCAATCGTAGAAATCACGCTTCCATCTTTAAAATAAATATTCACATCAAGAGCATGGGACTGAAACACCTCCTTTACTTCCCCCGAGTTGATAATTTCTTTGATCTCCTCCCAAGGATATTCTCGGTATTGCGGAAAATCTGTGTAATCACGAAAATCATAACATCCAGCGACACACTGATTTTTTAAGCATTTAAGTTCATGCGGACACATGGAACGCATAGCGTATTCGCTTGGTAACATGCCACAATCTTCAAGTTGTTCGCAAGTTTGTTCTATCGTTCCGGAAACTTTAAATGTTGCCTGTATGCCGAAATGGTCTTCTGCTCTTTCGACATTGATGGCGTGTAAGGAGATAGTGTCATTATCACGATCAGAGAATTTATTGTAAGCCTCAGGAGTAAAATTTTCTTGTACATCCTTGGCGTGGAAACTACCATCTTGCGGTTGCCAAAGACTGAAACTATTCCCTTCTTTGGTAAGCTGACGGGAGTACTAACTCCTCCGCCTTACGCCAAGTAAGGAGATCTTTTTTCGATGCTACATTGCTCCTTACATTCTTTTCGTTCTGGATCCTTGGATAAAAAACAGGTCTCTCGTGAAGGACTGTCAGGGCAGATAGTTTGTTCGTTCTGCACATAAAACTCCTGGCAAGAAACCCGTGCATACTCGGTGTTTTCTTCTTGTCCTAAGGACTCGTAAGAACAAAAATTAACTCTGTTGGACTCATTTGTCCAAGCGAAACGTTCTTCCAGAAATTTTACAACTGCGCAATCCAGTCCGTATGTTTCATCCAGATTACAATTTGCGAGGTTTTTTATGGAAGAAACTCCTTTAAGCGGTTCTGTCAAATGTTTCTGTGTTTTTTTTTGTTTCAAACAATACACACTTTTCAAGTACTTGCTTTTTACCTTGCTCATCAATATAAAAAGTACATGCTTTTTGCTCGGTCAAAGTATTTTCGACAAAATCATAATCATAATACACATCAGCCAAACAAATTGCCGCATCTGAAAATTGCCCGGGGCTATCACAATATTCTTTATTGGCTTCTTTTTTTAGCAACTTTGAGCCGAGTATTTCAGACTCTCTGCCGTGCAGGCTTGTTCCGGCAATAACTCTATTTAAAAATTTGATAGGGATTATTGAGCCATTTCTTTTTTGAAAGCCTTCCTGGGAAAATTCTGAATCTCTAATAGCTCTTAAAAATGGTTCTAATTTGCTGTCTCGGTAATACATCATACGAAATGGCCATTCTATGGTAGGTGCCAGCAGATGAGCTTCTTCTACTACTTCTTTCTCTCTGTCGTAACGGTATATTTTTGGGTGTCCTTTTCCGACACTGCCAATAAATATAAGCTTGGTTTCATCATCTGAAATACAATATTCTTCTATTTCAAAAAATTCTCCATGATAATTTCCCTCTTTTGAATCAACCAATTTTAGTGTTTTTTCTGTAAAATATTTTTCTTCAAGCTCTAAAGCAATTTTAGGGCGATGCTCTTCGGGTTGTTCACATTTTTTAAATACAATATCCTCACTCCATTTGATTTTCTTAAACTGTATAGGTGTTGACAGGTTTTCCTCCTCTGAGGAGACCTCTTTTATAAAATTATTTTGTTCCGCTTGGTTTTTTTGAAAATCTGGCGTCAAAGAACAGCCTGATAAAATTAAAATTAATCCTATAATGCTGATGAGAGATTGTTTCATGAAAAATTAATCAAGGGAGTCTGAAAATCGTACACTTTCAACAATTTGTAGTTCTTTTTCACTTTGTGATGAAGGACACAGGGAGACCATTACCACTCCGGTAGTATTTTTTGAGACTTCATGTAAATAAATATAGGTTGAACAATTATTTTTTGAATTCGGCAAAATTTGTTTTTCAACGCTTAGTCCATGTAAAGTTATGCTTTCTGTTTTAGAGTTTTCCGGATCAATATTAAGCCCATAGTATAAATCCTGATTTTTTTTAAGCTCTTTTAGTGGTTGTGCATATTTTAAAACCTTAATAATAGGTGAATCAAGTCCGTCTTCATAAAGAGCAAATAATAATTTTTCATTTTCAAATAATTTCTTATGCCAAGTTTCACCCGGTTCTTTTCTTGTCAGGATATTAAACCCTGTTTTTGGATAAATGAAAGAAATATCTTCTTGACCATGAAAGTGTTCGAAATTTTCATTATTATCATTCAGCCTTGTTAAATTAGCACCTTTCTCTTCCTCATTATTTTTCAGATCATTCAGATAAAAAACCTGTCCATCGTCGCCAATAATTTGACTTCCGTCTTCAGAAAATCGAGCCATCATCATTTCACAACCATCATTTTCGGTGCAGTTATCCATTTGCATAATTTCCTGTTCGTTGAAATACACTTTTATTGGATCAGAGTCTTGCGTATAAAGAATATCTCCTTTATCGCTCATATCCATGTAATGGCTTTTTGCTATTTCTTTTCCATTTTTTACGATCGTAACGGTCCCATCAATCGATTGTTTAAAATAAGCCAAGTTATCATTTTTCAAATAAAATATCTGTCCTGCTGCTGGAGCGTAGTAGATATTATCAATATATTGGCCATTCTTGATCAATCCCATGTAATTATCAACAAATCCAAACGATTCTCCGGAAACCTGAAGGCTTCTTTGATATACAGGACCATAATTAATATCGTTCAAAAACAAACCAATTTCACCTGTTTCTTTGCCATCTTTTGTTAAATTTGCATATTCATAATAAAATGAATTAATTGTATTTGGTTTTATGATTTCTCCTTTCTCAAAACTAACATTTTCAACAAAAGTCTTACCGTCAGCAATACATTTTTTTTCTGGATAAACGCCTGAGACAGTGTAGCCTTGATTGTGGCACTCTTCAAAACTGGAAATTTGCGAAACATTTTTGGAATTGTCTTGCTGGAAACATCCGGAAAAAGATGTTGTTAAAATTAATAGTAATATAGCTTTTTTCATAAAAACAATAATTTATAAGATATAGTAATAAGAAATTTTATTTTTTCCCCCACGCTTTTGCTACCGTAGGATTTTCTTTGAAAAACTTGTCCCTTTCTTTTTCGGGAACGGCATTAAACGTACAAGCAAAATTAATACACTGGTTACAGAGGCAGCTTCTCAAAGTTGCGAAAAAGCTAATTACAGTCAAAAGATGGATAACGAAAAAAGACCATTGCTTAGCTAAAAACAGAAAAGGAGAAGGGTAGAGAAACACAATCGCCATACACGTCACGAAAACAATAGTTTCTATTTTACTCATGGGACCTGGACGATATTTCCAAATTTTTGGCGCACCATAATTCGCCCAACATTTTAAATTTTTCAAACTTGGCTCTGCATAGTGAGGACAATGAGAACACATGACCCTGATTTCAATAAAACCAAAAAAAGCAATTATGATCCCTAACCAAATTGCCAGCACTTTCCACTCATAAAGACCATGGTGCAAGCCTAAAAAACCAACAATAAAAGGAGGTAGACCAATAGACAAAAAATGTAACAGCTGCTTGAGAGAAAAGTGGCAGGTGATAGCCCCGGGAACCTGACAGTCAGTGCAACTTTTTTGCTTACAGGTATGGAGCGGTTGTTTGGGGTCAAGAAACATTTTAGACATAGTTTTTTTATTAAAAAATTAAATATACACGTATTTTTTTTTGACTTCTTGAATAATTTTTTTGCTTTTGAGAGTATCTTCCCATTTATGATGAGACAAAATTCCATCAACAAAGATTTTTAAAAGAGATTCTGTTTTTTCCCACAGCTTTTTTGTGCTTTTTTCTTGAAAAATTAAAAAAACCTGCGAAGCATAAATTTCTGCAATTTCTCTAAAAGAAATATCTTTTCTGATTTCTTCAGAGTTTCTTGTGAATAAAATTTTCAAAAGTTCAACATTTTTCTGAATTATTAATTCAAAATTAACACTCTCTGAAAAATAATTTGGATTTTTTAGAATAATTTCACGCAGAATTTTTCTATTCTGAAAATAAGCGACTCCAACCACAGAATCAACATACAAACGAACCCTTAACTCCTTTTCCTTAAGGAGAGATTCAACTGGTGTAATAATTTCTTCTTGATAATAATTTTCAATTATCCGACGATAAAGCTCATCTTTATTTTTGAAATAAAGATAAAAAGTCCCCTTGGCAACACCGGCTTTTTTGACAATTTCATCAACGCTAACTTTACGATAGCCGTATTTTTCGAAGAGTTTTTCGGCAGAACGGAATAAAACTTTTTGTTTGTCTTTTGTTTTGGACATTTTTAGTAAATTAGCAAAAAAATGACTAAATACTCTTTTTCAGTCATATTGTATATAAATAAAAATTAAAAAGCAAATTTTTTTACAAAAATTTCGAAACATTTTAAAAAAAATCAGGATATTTGCTTTTTTCATATCAAAATGAAATAATTTTCAAGCTTTTTTTATTATGCCTAAAAAATGAAATATGATTATGATGCGATTGTCATAGGGTCTGGCTCTGCCGGTTTGACCTCTTCGATTGGGCTTACCAAAGTTGGCAAACAAGTTTTATTGATTGAAAAAGGTTATGTCGGAGGAGAGTGCACAAACAGTGGATGTGTCCCTTCCAAATCATTCATTCATTTGGCGCGTGAATATTTTGAGGCAAAGAAAATCTCAGGTGAAACAAAAAAGCTGACAGAATTTAAAAATAAGATTCTGTCAAAAGTCAGAGAAAAAATTCTGGAAATTCGAGAAGAAGACGAAGAAGCTTTAAAAGCTGTCGGAATAAAAACGGTCAAAGGTTCAGGTAAATTCAAAAACAAAAATACAATTGAAGTTGAAGGTGAGAAATATTCAGCTAAAAACATTATCATTGCGACAGGTTCTTCACCGGTATTGATTCCCATTAAAGGGCTCAATGATACCTCGTCTTCCAAGCAGCTAAAGCAGTCTGTCCACAACAAAAATAAACAACATGCTTTAGCTTGTTGTGATGAGTCAATCCTTACCAACGAAAACATCTTTGAGCTCAAAGAAATTCCTCAAGACTTGTTAATTTACGGAGGTGGACCAATCGCCTGTGAAATGGCACAAGCCTTCGCACATCTTGGTACAAATATTTCCATTGTCATTCGGGGAAAACATATTTTATCTCGTGATGAAGCCGAAGTAATTCAAGAAACTGAAAAAAACTTTCAAGAGCTTGGTATTAAAATTTTTAATCATGCCACAATCGCAAGTTGTAAAAATAAAATAGCCCAAATCAAGTCTCTGAATTCGGAAAAAATAGATGAAATAAGATATGATTATTTGCTAATGGGCTTAGGTCGCACGCCAAATTTAGCTGGATTAAATTTGGAAGCTGCCAAGGTGGAATATACAAAAAAAGGAATTACTGTGGACAAACATTATCGTACAAGCCAAAAAAACATCTTTGCGATCGGAGATGTCTCTTCCAAGGCAAAATTCACCCATGTAGCTGATGATCAAGGTCGCCATATTGTCAAAAAAATACTCCTTCCTTGGTCAAGAACAGAGCGTAAACAAATCCCTCGCGTGACTTATTTGGATGAAGAAGTTGCAGCGGTGGGTTTAACTTGGCAAGAGTGTCTGGATAAATATAATGAAGATAAAATTGTGAAGTTATCCATTCCTTGGAAATCGGCAGATCGCGCCAAAACCGATGAAGAAAAATACGGACTTGCTATGGTTTTTGCAAAAAGGATTAGCGGAAAAATTCTGGGTGCAAGTTTTACAGGAAATCAAGCCGGTGAAATAATCAATTTTTTTACACTCGCAATTGAAAACAAAACAAGCCTTTGGAAAGTTAACAAAATCATCTTCCCTTACCCTGTCAGGGGTTTGTTAATCAAAAAACTTTCCGATCAGTTTATCGCTTTTACTGTTGCGAATTTGAAAGGTGATTTGTGGAATCTGGCAAAAAGTTCTATTTATAAAATTATTGCAATTATTACTGCGATTGTTCTGCTTGCTTATTATGTCTTCTAGATGCAGCTTTTTAAAGTTGGCTTAATCGTATATTCAAGGTTCAGTAGCCTTAACAGAATTATTGAACTAATATAGTTATTATATTTTTAACTAAAAATCGTCATTCTGAGCGAAATATAATCCGAAAACTTTCGGAGTTACGTAGACGAAGGATCTAGTACTACTTTTACTTCACCTAAACAAAATTATTTAATTCTACTTTGCTTGGTGAAATTATCCGCTCAGAATAACGGTCTGTATTCACTACTTTAATCAACTCCATGCAAAAAAAACTACTTTTCACTCTCTGGATATTGGTCATCATTTTCTTCGGAACATATTTTTATAAGCAGGGTATTACCTTGGAAACCACGAAAGAATTCATTACCAAATTTGGAGTACTGTCAATTCTGGTTTATATCCTTGCCTATACAATTCGTCCGCTTATTTTCTTTCCCAGCTCTATTATGACACCGCTTGCGGCTGTTTTGTTCGGACCATTTTTGGGTTGGGTGGCAGCTTATGTCGGTGCGGTTTTTTCAGCTGTTTTTGCTTTTTTGCTGGGACGTTATTTTGGGAGAGATTTTGTCAAAAATAAGTCAGGAAAATTCTTGAAAAAATATGACCGTAAACTTTCGGAGAAAGGTTTTGAAACCGTTGTTTTTTTAAGGTTAGTTCCGCTTTTTCCTTTTGACTTTGTAAACTATTCTTGTGGTTTGTCAGGGATAAAGTATCGGGATTATTTCTTTGCCACAGCACTGGGAATTATCCCCGGGCTGACAGCTTATGTATTTCTCGGAGCATCTTTTGCTGCAAATCCCCTTTTTATCATTCCGACAGTTTTACTTTTTGGGCTTTTGACTTATTTAGGGAAGAAACTTCAAAAAAACTAAAAGTTTAAACTATTCAAAAAACGCAGGATAAACAAATCCAAAAACTGAACTATATGGAATTTCCGTTTCTCCGTCAAAAAACCTCGGAGAATCAAGCTCTAAGTCCCATTGAACCATAATTTCTCTCTCTCCAAAGGTGAAAGTTTCCCCATCCATTTCCTTTAAATTCTTAAATGTTTGATGATAAGAGATGCCACTAAAGTGATCAAGCGGCGTCTTGTCATCCGCTTCCCACAGATAAGCTTCAATTTCTTTAGGGTGAACTTCTAGTTTCGCTTGGTTTCTGGCAGGAAAAATTAAGTCGTCATTTGTATAATAAGTTCCGTAAGGATAGCGAAAATAATCACGACTGTGTCCTGTTTCTTCAGACAATATTTTTGTCTCCGGGTATTTTTTTACCCAAGCTCCAAGGGTTGTTTTATGCGCCGGGACTCTTTCCAGAGAAGCATGCACATGTTCTCCAGCAACACCAATTCCCCAAGGCTGACTCCAGAGAGTATCTGTCAAGCGATCATACATTACCAAACAGCTCTGATATAGTTTTCCCGAAACACCAAAGGTTGTTTCACTGCCGCTTACTTCCCGAATAAAAACAGGAATCGTATCACACAAAGGACACAAGGTTACGCTGATCGGGGTGTCCCCTATTTTATCATTTACAATTTCGTGCCAATTTAAAATTCCATAAGGATATGCTCTCGCCTCATCATTTAAATAAACTCCCACGACAATTTCTTCATCTGAAAAATTCGTCTCTGCTGCCGAAACAAATTGCGGATTATCAATTGAAGGAATGCCGTCCTTGGGAGGTCCGCCCGAAAGTAGTTCATCTAAATTAATGCGAGGCTCTTTTGCTACATTTTTAACATCTTTTAAATCCTGATCATACTTTTCCAGAAGTGGATTATTTTGAACGGTGAAAAACCCCCAGTATCTTGTCAAAGATAATTTGGTATCGTCCCATCCTTTGAGTAAGACAAATATGCTAAAAAATAAAGCCAAAGCTCCAATTGTAATTAAAAATTTCTTCATATTGTAAATTAAAAAATAGGATGGTTCTTGATTCTAGTGCCAAATCAAAAAATAAGAAAGTATTTAGGTTTGATTTGTAATTAAAATCGTTTTATGAAAAATATTTTGCCATAGAACTATCTCTCGACTCGCAAAATTTTTGAATATTCTGCATAAAAGAAGAAACAATTAAAGAAAAACTCTAAATATTTTCAGTTTTTTTCGAGGAATTAAGAAAAATAGTAAGCAGATAAGCTAAAAGAGAGATGAAAAAAGCGAACTAAAATATTTCGTCTTTTTTCACTACTCCACAAAGAGACATTTTCTTGGGGAGGGTGTCTCTTTTGTGGTTTAGCAGTATAAGTAATCCACCTGAGGCGGACAGGCCTACCGTTATTTTAGAATTGACCTA
>JANQMV010000036.1 GCA_028279865.1 Candidatus Altimarinota bacterium
CAAGCCCTGCATTGGCGGGGGCATACTTGTCAAGGAAGTTTAAGGCAAATTCGACCTCAGCGATTTTGAGGCTAATCTTTCCATGTTCTTCAGTATCAATTGCATCAGGCTTGACTTCTCTATCTCCATCAATAATTTCCATCAAGCCTTGTTCTTGAAGTATTTCAAGGGCTTTTTGTTTGTCCTCATTATGCAAGAGGAGGAGGATTTTTGACATTGGGACGACTGCCATAGATTTTGTTTAATTTATTATAAATTAAAGACCAAGAGTTGTTTTGAGAATATTTACACCTTGGTTAGCTGCTGAGTCGATTTTTGAATCAAGTGTCGTTTTGAGTTGTTCTGATTCTCTTTTTGCGTCATGGAGCATTTGCTTGCCTGTATCTGATACTTCGTCTTTATATCGTGAAATGTCTGTGTTCGCTTTTTCTTTTGCTGAATCTTCTGCTTCTATATATTTTTTTTGTAAATCTGCTTGTTTTTTTGTCACTTTTTCATCGCGAACCTTTTGAGCTTGCGTGATCATTTCTGCCGCGTCTTTTTCGGCTTTTTGTACTTTAGCTAGCGAACTGTTTGCAGTATTTGACATATGATTTTATAGTCTTATTTTCCAAAAGCGCGGATATTTTATGGACGAGTCAACCAGATGTCAATACAAAAAGTATCTCGTTTGACAAAAAAAGTTTTTATGGCAAGAGGCGAACAGCCTGATAGTATTTTGTTATCCAATCAAATATGGCTAAATTATATATAGTGTCATCTCGTCATATTGATTCCCGCTCTTAAAGGATGAATGTTCAGTATCTTGAACCGAAAGTTGTGCTTACAGATTTCGGGGAAGCCGGAAAGACAACAAAAAGAAATACCAAACTATTCTTAATTAACTATAAGCAATTCAGAATTTTAGATTTTTGTGAAAAATAAACAAGGTGATTTAGTTTAAAGTTGTGGAAAAATTTTTGAAAAAATATGTCAGGGGAATTTAGAAAGAAGAGCCATTGAATAAAAACATTGTATTAAATCAAAATTTAATGAATGCGTATTAGCTAATTACAACAACTATAAAAAAATCTCAAATAGGTCTGTTGAAAAACCTATTCACTTAATTTTTCTTCAGGACATCTGCGTACTCCAGCTGGTAAATATGTAAAAAAGAGAGAGTAAGTGTAAGGATGAATGGTCCGAAAATAAGTCCTTGGAAACCAAATGAAAAAACTCCGCCCAAAAGCACCAGTAAAACTAAAAAAGGATGCAACATAGCAGTTGAGCCAATTAAGTAAGGTTTGATTAAATTATCAACAAAGCCGACGATTAAAGCTCCCCAAATCAACAAAAATGTTCCTGCAACATAGTGTCCGCTAACGTAAAGTGAAAGCATTGCCGGAAACCAAATAATGGAAGTTCCCAGATAGGGAATAGGAGAAAACAAGGAGGATAGCAGCCCCCAAAAGGCAGCGTTGCTAATTCCCGCCAAGGCAAAGCCGATGGCAACAAAGCTTCCTTGGGCGACGGCTGCTCCAAATGTGCCAACCATAATAGAGAGCATGAGGTTATGTGCTTTGCTTAAAAGCTCACTTTTATATTTTTTGGAAAGAGGAATAAGTGAACGGATATATTTTAAGGCCTTTTCACCATCTCGTAAAAAGTAAAAAACAGCAAAAAGAAAGACCAGTAAGTGTAATGCAAAGATAGATAGCTGCTTGAGGATGCTGGCAGTTTGATCAATCAAGAAGCGGCTGATTGTACCAACAAACTCTCCAGCGGAACTGACAACACTTTCCAGAGAAATCGGATTATGCGCTAAAAAACTGTCAATCCATTCTTGAGGAAAGGGCAGATTCTCCAAAAAGTTTTCGCTGCTATCTTGTGTTACAATGAATTCATCAATTTTTTCATTAATTACCAGATAAGCGTCAGAAGCTTGACCGACGACAAAGAAAAAGAAAAAGGTAATAACCACAAAACTGAGAATAAAAACAGTAATGAAAGTCAGGGCAGATGATAATTTTGAGGATAATTTGAATTTTTTTTCAAGAATTTTTTTAAGTGGAAAAATCGCTGTTACTATGACTCCTGCGATAAAAAGTGTGGCTAAAAAAGGTGATAAAAAACGAAAGAAAGTAAGTATTAAAAAGATTAAAAGTGTAAGCAGAAAGTATTTTTGGATTCCTTCAATGATGTTTTTGTTTGGCATGGTAAAATTTAGTTAAGCTTGCATCTCGCAAGTTAGCATAAATGGAAAAAATATAAAATTTTTTTTAATGCTTTTTTGAGGTTGAGATTGTAAAATGAGAAGTGAGATAAAAGTGAATGATGAATATATTAATTGATCTAAGACCATTGATGGCAGGCAATACTTCCGGCGTAGAAGTTTATATGAGGAACTTGCTTGAAAAAATCTTCAAAAATGATTCTAAAAATCATTATATTTTGTGGTGGAATTCACATCATGATGTTTCAAAAAATATTCCTCGGTTTAAAAACAAGAACATCACATATTTATCCACCAAAATTCCAAATAAAATTTTAAATTTAAGCTTAAGTTTACTACGTTATCCAAAGATAGATAAGTGGATTGGAGGTAAGGCCGGAATGAAGATTGATCGGGTTTTTGTTCCCGATCCAAGACCTGCGCCTGTTTCAAAAGAATGTAAAAAAGTTATCACAATTCATGATTTATCATTTGAGCATTTTAAGCATACTTTTTCTTGGAAAACTAAATTGTGGCATAAGCTTTTAAGACCGAGAAAAGAAGTCCGGGAATCGGCTAAGGTTATTGCTGTTTCCAAGGCGACGAAGGAGGATGTGGTGGAAACTTATGGGGCTTCGGAAGAAAAAGTTAAGGTGATTTATGAGGCATCGGGTTTGGAATTTACTCATCTTGCTAGGGAAGAGAGGGCGGAGGTTTGTGGTCTAAGCAGATCACCCCTCCCAACCTCCCCTTATAAAGGGGAGACGTACAACGAAATTCGAAAAAAATACAATTTACCGGAGAGGTTTATCCTTACGCTTTCGACCATTGAGCCTCGTAAAAATATCGAAGGCTTACTTGAAGCCTTTCAAAAATTGAAGAAAGAAACCGATTTACCACATAAATTAATTATTGCCGGAAGACGCAATGAGCGGATTTTTGCAAAAGTGAAAAACTTGAAAGTTGATAAAAATGTAATTTTTACGGGATTTGTTTCCGAAGAAAACAAGGCGAAGCTTTATGCCTTGGCTGATGCTTTTGTGTATCCTTCATTTTTTGAAGGTTTTGGTTTACCTCTGGTTGAGGCAATGCAAATGGGCTGCCCTGCGCTTACCTCGGATATTTCTGCTATGCCGGAAATTGTAAGAGAAGCTGGTCAGCTTGTGAATCCGTATGAGATTGAGTCGATTAAAAATGGAATGAAGTTGGTTTTGGAAGATGAAAATTTAAGAAAGCAGATGAAGGCAAAAAGTTTAGCGAGGGCGGGGGAGTTTAGTTGGGAGAAGTGTGCGAAGGAGACGTTGAATGTAATTACGAATTGTTGAATTCCGTCGTAAAGACGCCCAACTTGGGCGCCTCTACTTTTCATCCATAAAAATTTTGACTTTTAGATTTCATTGAATTATAATTTAAACAAACTTAATTTTTAAGTATTTTGCTATGTCAAAATTATTACAAGTCGCTTTGAATGAAACTTTGCTAGATAAGTTGAAAAGAGTGGCAAAATCAAAAGGAGTGAATACAAGCGCTTATGTTAAGTTTGTTTTGGTGCAAAATATTCAAGCGGAAGATGAAAATATGTTAACTGAAAATGGTTTTAACCTTAAAGAGGAAGAACGCTTACTTAATTCATGGCAAAATACACGCTTAGAACAAAAGGCAAAACAAACTCAATCTGCGGATGTCTCTGATTTTTTAAATCAACTTTAGAATATGAAATTTGCTAAAGTTACTTGGGGGTCAAGTTTTTTACGTACTTACAAAAAAATTTCTCGTCAAGTTCCTGATTTTGATCAGGATTTTAAACTTTTCTTAAAAGAATTTTGTCAAAATCCTTTAAGGCAAAAATATAAGTTTCATAAGTTGAAAGGGCAATTAAAAGGACTTTGTGCTGTGAAAATTAAATATGATTTGCGTTTGATTTTTGAATATGCAGGAGAGGGAATTATATTAATTGATATTGGTAAACATGATGAAGTTTATTAATTAATTTATGTCCAAAAAATCCCTATTTTCAGCAAGCATCCTTTTGGCACTTTCTTCGCTTTTGAGTCGAGGGTTGGGAGTTTATCGTGACCATCTTTTTGCGACGATGTTTGGGGCGGATGGTGTAGGAACATACAGCTTGGATACTTACTATGCAGCTTTTCGGATTCCGGATTTGCTTTATAGTATTTTAATTATGGGAACGATTTCGGTGGCTTTTATGCCGATATTTTCCGAATATTTGGCGAAGAAAAATTATGAGGAAGGCTGGAAATTTACGAGTAATGTTCTTAATATTTTAATGCTTGTATTTTTTGTGATTGCGGCTGGTGTCTTTGTTTTTGCCAAGCCTTTGATGAGTTTGTTTGTGCATGGATTTTCTGCAGAACAAATTGAACAAACAGCGCAGCTTGTGCGTATCATGCTTTTGTCTCCACTGTTTTTTGCAATTGCAGCAATTGCCATTGGAGTGGAAAACAGTTTTCAAAAATTTACAGCACAAGCATTAGCTCCTGTTTTGTACAATGTAGGAATTATCTTGGGAGCACTTTTATGGGGAGTGAATCATGGTGTCTATGGTCTTGTTTGGGGAGTTGTGCTTGGTGCTTTTATGTACATGCTCATTCAGATCCCAGGGATTATAAAATTAGGTTTTAAGTGGTTTCCAATTTTCTCCTTAAAAAGAGCTGATACCAAGGAAATGTTTACTTTGGTGATTCCGCGTATTATTAGCTTGTCGGCTATGCAGGTTAATTTACTTGTCGATACTTTTATTGCTTCAGCCTTAGTTGTGGGTTCTTTGACGGTTTTGAATTTAGCGCAAAATTTACAAAGTCTTCCTTTTGGAATCATCAGTATTTCAGTGGCAATTACAAGTTTTAGCTTGTTTACCAAGTTTGCGGCGGAGAAAGACTGGGAACAGTTTGGATTTGAATTAAAAAAAACCGTGAGGATTACTTTGTACCTTCTTCTGCCTGCTATTTTTGGTATGTATTTATTGCGTGAAGAGATTATTCAGCTTGTTTTGGAAGGGGGTAATTTTGAAAAAAATGCGGCAATGCTGACAGCCTCGACCTTATCTTTTCTTCTGATCGGCTTAATTGCCCAAGGCTTAATTCCAATTCTCGTGCGAGTGTTTTTTGCGCTAAAAAATACAAAACTTCCATTGATGATTAGTTTAATAGCGATGCTAACGAATATCGGTTTTAGCTTTTATTTGTCAGGCTTTATGGGGGTAAATGGTCTGGCTTTAGCCAATGCAATCGGAATGTGGGTGAATATTTCTTTGCTTTATTTATTTTTACGTAAAAGGTTTAAGAATGTAATTCCGCTTAATTTTTTATTTAAAGTTTTTCTTTCAGCAGCTGTGATGGGAGTGGTAATTATGTTTTTCAAAAAACAGTTTCCGTATCTTACTACCAACGTTTTTACGGAATTTATTTATCTGTTAACGCTGACAGCGGTTGGATTTTTTGTTTACTTGGGAGTGAGTCGATTGCTTGCCTTGGAGGAGTCGAAGGTTTTGATGAAGAGATTGAAATTAAGTAAATAGTTTTTCTCTTGATTTTCTAAAGGAAATGCGTTATAAATTAATACTTCTTTTTTTGTCGCATGTTAGATTTTACAGCTTAATTTGAAATAATTTTTAGATTAGGTTTTAAGATATTAATCTGCCGGAAAAGAAGAGTGATCTTTTAAAATTTTGGCTAAACAAAAAAATGGGAGAAAATAGATGAAGAATGTTTTGGTGCCAATAATCTTATTTGTTTTTTTGCAGTTTGATTTCTCCTATGCAGAAGAAAATTATTGGGGGAGAGCTGTAATTGTTGAGAAAGGGGGAGAGCAAACAGTTTATTATGTTTGTAATGAAAAAAATGCTGATAGGTTCTTCGTCAGTTCATCAGGTGCAGAAGTTAAACTAACTTTGCTTGGAAAGAATTGGAAAATTTATGACGGGAGACCTCTTTGTGATTATAATGAGGGAAAAACTCTACAAGATGGATTGGCTTTTGATCTTTATGAACGGGTTATACCAGAGGGGGTAAAGGCGATATTATTCATTGAAATAGCAAAGAAAGGATGTCCAGAAGCTGTTAAGACCATTGCTAATGAATTTGAAGGGAGGGTTATGGTTGCATTTAGTGATTTGCTCGTAACTAATATCTTCAATTATTCTGTCTATGACCTTTCAGGTAAAAAGCTTGATGGAGGTTTCTCAAGAGAGGGGGACTTGGTATCTTTTAAGACTTCTGATCAAACCTTAAACGGAAAACTTGAAGAGCTCTCTTCAGATTTCCTGATTGTTTACTTAAAGCCGGAATAAAAAGATTTTTATTTTTACACAGGTGATGTTTTTTATCACCTGTGTTTGGCTTGCTTAGAAAATTTAATAAAAGTTTACTTGTTTTATAAAGCTACCCTCTCGCAATCACCAACCCCCAAACATTTTCAAAGCCTGCTTTTTTGAGAACTTGAGCGGATTCTTCCAGTGTTGTCAGTGTTGAGGCAATATCGTCAACCAGGATAACAGTTGGTAGTTTGTAATCGGTAGTAACTGAATCCCACTTGAAAGATTTGGGATGTGTTTGCCTCTGTTGAGAGTTAGTCAAAACTTGTAACTGTTTTTGGTCAATCTTAAAAGCACCTTGAAGGTTTTTTAATCTTTCTTGCCTGTTAAACTTGGCTTGCTGCGGTGTGTTTTTGATGCGTTTAAGTAAATTGTAAACAGGGATATTGGTGTTTTTTGAAATGTGTTTTGCAAGTAATTCCGCTTGGTTAAATCCGCGTTGCCATTTGCGACGGAAGTGGAGGGGTATGGGGACAAGAATGATCGGCAGTGTTTGGTTTGTATTTGTAAGGTCTTTTTGAGGGCAGCAAGATGAACCATGCTGTTTACTATTTTGAACAGACTGCTTTAGCTGTCTGAAAATAAAAGAAGAACAATTGATAATCAGTAATTTTGCTAATTTCTCAGCTAAATCTTCGTTAAATTTATATTTAAATTGTGTGACAATTTTCTTGATTAAAGGATTTTTAGTGTATTGTGTCGCGACCAAAAGTCCGTCAATTGATGACTGATTTTTACATTTTTCACAAATTTCTCCATGGTTAATTTTTAATTTACAGAGGGGACATTGTTGAGAACTTTTGAGTTCAATTTGTTGAAAACATTGCTCACAAATAAAATTGCCTTCGGACTTACAGCCAAGGCATTTGGGAGGAAAAATGATATTTAAAAAACTGAACATTTTTTAGTTTTGTTTATTTACAAAGGGGAAATTTTACCTATAATTAATATACATTATTTAAAAGTTTTGAACTCCTTTTTCTGAAAAAAGTCACAAAGATTTTTAATGGATTCAGGCAAGATTTAATAAATTTAATGTAGCAATTGTTTTATTGAGGAACTGTAAAATAAAAATTCCTTATTAGATCAAGATTTTTAATTTGTAATTAATATATTCAGTGTCTATTTCAGCTTTAAGCCCTCTGGACGGTCGTTATCAATCAAAAATTAAAGAGCTTCAGGAATATTTTTCGGAAGGAGCTTTGATTCGTTTTCGAGTGGTTGTTGAAATTCGTTTTTTAACAGCACTTTCAAAAGAGGAAAAAATCACAGAAGTGCGTGCATTTACTAAAGCAGAGCATGATTTTTTGAATACCTTGAGTCGAAATTTTTCGCAAAAAGATGCGGAGCGAGTCAAAGAAATCGAAAGAACGACGAATCATGATGTGAAGGCGGTTGAGTATTTTATCAAAGAAAAACTTGAGCAAACCTCTCTCAAAGATGTGATTGAGTTTGTACATTTTGCTTGTACGTCGGAAGACATTAATAATCTGGCTTACGGATTAATGCTTAAGGAAGGGATGAAGGAGGTGATTGTTCCTTTTTTACGTGAACTGTATGCAGAGATTGATGCTATTGCGAAAGATAATGCGAGTGTTTCCATGCTCGCTCGTACGCATGGTCAGCCGGCTTCACCAACAACTTTAGGGAAAGAATTTAAAGTAATTGCGGAACGTTTGGCACGTCAGATTTGGCTTTTGGAAGGACAGGATTATTTAGGGAAACTCAATGGCGCAACGGGTAATTTTAATGCGCATATGTCTGCTTATCCTGAAGTGGATTGGGAAGATTTTTCGAAAAACTTTGTGGAAGGCTTAAGTTTGCGCTGGAATAAATATACAACTCAAATCGAGCCGCATGATTATGTGGCGGAAGTGATGTCAAAAGTTAAATTGATTAATAGCATTTTAATTGATTTATCACGTGATATTTGGGGCTATATCTCGCTTGGTTTCTTTAAACAAAAACTGAAAAAAGGAGAAGTCGGCTCTTCGACTATGCCGCATAAGGTAAATCCGATTGACTTTGAAAATGCGGAAGGGAATTTTGGTTTAGCCAATAGCGTGATGGGGCACCTAGCGGAAAAATTACCGATTTCTCGCTGGCAAAGAGATTTGACCGATTCAACTGTACTTAGAAATCTTGGTGTTGGTTTAGGCTATAGTTTAATTGGTTACAAAAGCCTGCAAAGAGGATTAGGAAAGCTGGAAGTGAACCAAGAAGTGATTAGCAGAGATTTAAATGCAAACTGGGCAGTGCTTGCAGAGCCGATTCAAACAGTGATGCGTAAGTGTGGAATTGATAAGCCTTATGAAAAGCTCAAGGAATTAACCCGCGGTAAAGAAATTGGGCAAAAAGAAATCCAGGCTTTTGTTGAAAAGTTAGAAATTCCAGAGGAAGAGAAAAAGAAATTGCTTGAGATGACACCGGAGAATTATGTTGGGATAGCTAAACAACTAGCGTTGTAATTTTTAGAATTTTTCAATTTTTTTAAATAAATCTTAATTTTCTAATTATTAAAAATGAATTATGATTTGGAGGAGCGTTGTGTGGTTTTTGGTGAAAACATAATTGATTTTTTAAAAACTATTCCTAGAAACGATATAAATCAACCGTTAATAAGCCAATTAATCAGATCTTCAACAAGTGTTGGTGCAAATTATATGGAAGCAAATGCAGCTAGCTCCAAAAAAGATTTTAGACATAAAATAAATATTTCTAAAAAAGAATCAAATGAAAGTAAACATTGGTTGAGAATGATTTCTAAGGCAGAGCCAAATTTTGCAGAAAAATGCCGAATTTTATGGAAAGAAGCTCATGAACTAACTCTCATATTTGCTAAAATTATAAGAAGTTGTCAGCAATGAAAATTATAAATTAAGCATTATTTTAAAATTATAAAATTTAAAAATTAAATCATATGATTCTTTCAGACAGAGATATTCGTGCTCAAATTGAAAAAGGGCGTATTACAATTCAATCAGAAAACCCTGATGTTTTAAACCAAATTCATGCTTCTTCGATGGATTTACGTTTGGGGCGTCATTTTAAAATCTATAAACATTCCAAGTATCCGGTGCTTGATCCGAAGAATATGGAAAGCTTTGAAGGTGTGAGTAAATTGATTGAGTTAAAAAATGGTGATCCTTTTATTGTACAACCGGGAGAATTTGTGCTTGGGGTGACTGAGGAAACAGTGGGTATTCCTGATGATATTGTTGCGCGTGTGGAGGGGAGAAGTTCGCTTGGTCGTTTGGGGATTGTGGTTCACTCTACAGCCGGATTTGTAGATGCGGGATTTGTGGGAACAATTACTTTGGAAATTTCGAACTTAAACCGTATGCCGGTAGCACTTTATCCGGGAATGCGTGTTTGTCAGCTGGCTTTTGAGCAGATGAGTAGTCCGGCGGAAGTTCCGTATAATGTGAAGAAATGTTCCAAGTATCAGGGACAGGAATTGCCGGAAGAAAGTCGGATTTGTGTTGATCCTGAGTTTGAAGTGTAGTTTTTTGACAAGAAAATATATTTTGCTAGACTTCACTTGTAGTTTAATTAAATTTTATGCTTTTCAGGGGATTTACAGCAATGATGCAAATGATGATGCAGTTTCGATCCGAGCTGGGGAGCTTTTAGTTTTTTGATTAAATACAAAGTTTATCCGCAGCTCGAGAAGGAGCTGTTTTTTTATAATGTCATCCTGGCAGCGAAGCGTAGTCCAGGATCTGAACCGTTAGTTTTGCCTTAGTTAAGGATTTCTAAATGGTTAAAGATTCTGGACAAGCCAGAAAGACAGACAATAATTACCATTTAACCCAAGAGATCATGCCAATTAAAATCGAAAGAAAGTTGCCAGCGTTTAAAACTCTCAAAGAAAAAGGAGTCTTTGTAATGGATTTTGATCGTGCTGAGCATCAGGATATTCGTCCTTTGCAAATAGGTCTTCTGAATTTAATGCCGACCAAGGAAATTACTGAAACACAAATTTTCCGTATGATCGGATCAAGTCCGCTTCAGATTGAGCCGCGTCTGATTCACATGGAAAGTCATGTTTCCAAAAATACTTCACAAGAGCATTTGGAAAGTTTTTATACGAATTTTTCTGAAATTAAAAAGCAAGGTTTGGATGGTTTGATTATTACAGGTGCACCGGTTGAGCAATTAGAGTTTCATCAGGTGAATTACTGGGAGGAGCTTAAGGAAATTATGGATTGGTCGAAGGATTATGTGGCTTCAACATTGTTTTTGTGTTGGGGGGCGCAGGCGGGGCTCAACCATTTTTATGATATTCCAAAGTGGCGGCTGAAAAAGAAAATTTTTGGAGTGTTTAAGCATATTCATAATGATGCAATTCCTGCTTTGACACGCGGTTTGGATGATGAATTTTGGGTGCCGCATTCGCGTCATACTGAAGTTTTGAAAGAAGATATTCTCAAGTGTCAAGATTTGCAAATTTTAGCTGAGTCAAAAGATTCGGGTGTACATTTAATTGCGAATCAAAATGCTTCGCAAATTTTTGCAACGGGGCATTGGGAATATGATCGTGGGACCTTGGCGCTAGAATATTTTCGTGATGTGGATAAAGGTTTGGAGATTGAAAAGCCTAAAAACTATTTTCCGGAAGATGATGACAAAAGGACTCCGCGTTTAAGGTGGCGAGCGAATGCGGAGACTTTTTTTAGAAACTGGGTTAATTTTGTTTATCAGGAAACGCCGTTTGATTTAAGGATTCCATAGTACCTTCTATAATATATCTTAACTGAATTTGTGCAATTATTTTCAATTGTCGCTCTTGATTGATTTTTCTTAAAATTCTAATATTACTTCTTATTGCTGATAATAAAGATGGTATTTTTGAAAAGCAATTAATGAGGTGGGAATCAAGTTTTTCAGCTAAATTTTTATCAAGTGTGGGTAAGTGTTTTCTAAGATTCTTAGAACAATTTGCTAAATTTCTTAATTGTTTTTCAAAATTTTCGCTTAAAAGTTCAATATGCTCATATGTTAGAGAACGTGAGCATTCTTTAATACTTGTTTGGAAATTTGTAATTAGGTCAAAAAGTGTGTCGTACTCTGATTTTTCAATTTTAGTTGAGTTTTGAATAATTACGATACCTTCATTTATAATAATACGATCTAAATGTTTTTCTTCTAGTTGTAATTGTTGAAAGTATTTTCTTAATTTCTCTGTTGCTGGAAGAATTGCTGAGAGCTTTTCTTGTAGATCAATATATAGAACCTGAAGTCTTTTTCTGGTCTCGCTTTCTTCAGAATCTAAAGGAACTACTAATTTGTCTATATGTCCGATGTTTGCCATTGCTTGTTTTGGTATTTTAAATAACTATTAAATATATTTAACGCTATGTCAAAAGTGACAGAAAATCAAGTTTATCTTTACTTTAATGCTGATTTTTTTTGTTTAAGTTTATCTCGTTTGATTAGTCCGTGTTTTTTCTTGTTGGATCTTTTGATTTCATATTGAATCATTCTGTGATAGGCATCTCCGGCAATTGAAGCAGATCCTTCAGAGTGAAATGCTAAGTGTGATAATCCTTTTTTAGTTTTGGCTTGGATTTTTCCTCTTGCTTTCTTACATTTCCGCCTTAATTTTTTTCTTTTGATTTGGGATAATTTTGAGTTGATGTTTTGTTCTCTCTTTTTCAGGCTACTGATAAATTCTTTTTTGGTAAAAGAAATAATCGCTTTTTTGCTGGTCATTTCTAATTTACTATAATCTCGAATTAATTGATATAAAGCTCTTTTTCTACTTTCTAGTCCTTTGATGATCTTGATAATTTTCGTAACATACTCTTCTTCCAAATTGTCTAAATTAAAACCGGTTTCAGCAATTATTTCAAACAGAATTTTTTCAATTTCATCACACTTATCTTGATAAGATTCTTTTGAGTTCAAAAGTTCTGCAGGGATTTCATTGCCCAAATATATCCACACGCAAGAGAGTATTTTCATTTCAATTTCTTCTTGGATTTCTTCGGTTAAAGTTCTTTTTTTATTTGCTTGGATTTCAGATAGGCGTTGGGTTTGTTTTTGAATATTTCCTTCAGAGTTTTTGATATCGGACATTATTCTTTTAATTGCTTCTTTTTTATGATTTTTTGTTTTTTCAAATTCCTCTTCGTATTTTTTTATTCTTTCAGAAACCAAATTTAGGAAGTATTCTCCAAGAAAAAAAGAATTTGGTACTTCGAAATTTAGAGAAGGGATAGAATCTTTTTCAGTAATGACAGCAAGCTCTTTAAATTCAGTTGGTATAATTTTTAAAAAAGGTTGAGCTTTTTCAATGAAAACACATTCTCCATGTTTACGCATTGATTTGTTTTTAAATATTCAAAAAAGTAGATAACTCTACATGAATTTTATTTTTTTTGTCAAAGCTTTTTGTCCATTGCGAAATGCTTTTTATTTGTTAAAATCGTTTAGGTAGTATTGATTATAAGATTCTGGTCAAGCCAGAATGACAAATATTGTGTATGTCAAAAAAAATCTTAATCACAGGTGGTGCAGGGTTTATTGGATCAAACTTTGTGCATCATATTTTACGTAAATACCCTGATTATCAAGTGACTGTGCTTGATAAGTTGACTTATGCAGGAAGTTTGGAAAATCTAGTGGAAGCAGATGAAAATCCAAATTATGAATTTGTCAAAGGTGATATTGTTGAGCGTGAATTTGTGGATCAGCTTTTTGAGAGTAAAGGGAGTTTTGACTATGTGATTAATTTTGCAGCAGAAACTCATGTGGATCGTTCGATTGCCAATCCGGATATTTTTGTGATGACAAATATTGTTGGTACACACAATCTCTTACGTGTTGCTAAAAAGTACGGAGTGGAAAGATTTCATCAAGTTTCAACAGATGAGGTTTATGGTGATTTGGGAGAGGGTTCGACACATTATTTTACTGAAGAAACTTCTCTTGATCCAAACTGTCCGTATGCAAATACCAAAGCCTCAGCTGATTTAATGGTGATGTCTTATAACCGCACGTATGATTTTCCGACAATTATTACACGTTGTACGAATAATTACGGACCACACCAGTTTCCGGAGAAGGCGATTCCACTTTTTATGTTGGCAACTCTGCAAGGTAAACCAATTACTCTACACGGAGAGGGGCGGCATATTCGAGATTGGC
>JANQMV010000002.1 GCA_028279865.1 Candidatus Altimarinota bacterium
CTTTTTGTTGGTTCAATGTCTCCGACTTGAACCTTAAAATTAGCTTCATTAGTCTCCTGACTAATATCCGCCTTGTCCGCCGTAGCTTCAGCGAAGGAGGATTGGTTTGTGTCTGGTGAATTATCGTGATTAAATTGCGGTCTCAAACCCCCTGACTCTACGAGTCTTTCCCCCTTGCTAAGGGGGACTCTTAAACTTGCAGCTTGAGGCTTGTAGCTTGCGGCTTTTTCCCTATTTGTAATTTGTAATTCGTAATTCGTAATTAATTCTCTAACCGTTTTATAATGCTGATTCGCTAAGACTTCCGTTGGTGACATAAAAAGAGCTTGTGCTCCATGCGTCACGACTTGTAAAGCAGGTATTAAAGAAACAACTGTTTTTCCTGAGCCGACATCGCCTTCTAAAAGTCTTAACATTGGCACAGGTTTTTCAATATCTTTTAATATTTCGTATAAAGATATTTTTTGTGATTCGGTTAGCTCAAACGGGAGTGTAGCTAGAAATGATTTCACAAAATCCAGATCCATTGGAAAAGATTTTCCTTTGCCTTCATTTTCTTCTGCCCACTTTTGTTTTCGTTTTAGTGTATTTAATTGAATACCAAAGAGTTCCTCAAAAGCCAATCTCTCCTGAGCTTTTTCTAATTTTTCAACAGAAGAAGGGAAATGTATTTCCTTAACTGCTTCGGTTTTAGAGATTAGATTTTCTTTTTTGAGAATTTCCTTCGGAAGATTTTCTTCAAATTCTTCGGCTAAATGACGTAAGGGATAAATTTTTTCGCGCAGCCAATTAGAAGTAATTTTTTCATGCTGTGGATAAATTGGTACAAGTCTGCCTGTATGAATTTGTTCTTTTTTGACATACTCAAATTTGGGACTTTGGAGAGTTATTTTTCCGTAATCATATTTGGCTTTTCCCGATAAAATCACTTCAGAACCTTCCTGCAGCATCCTCAAAATATGCGGCTGATTAAACCAAATCACCTCAACACTATCGCCATTCTGATCTGTGAAAAGTCCCTTTTGTAGGCTTTTTCCATAGCGAGTTCTTTCTGTACGCAAATTAAAAACCGTCCCTTGCAGAGTATTCAAAGGTCCAATCTCAATATCCTGAATTGTCTTCATTTCGCTTTCGTCTCCGTAGGTGCGTGGATAGTATTCAAGTAAATCTCGCACTGTTTTTAGTCCCATTAAATCAAGCAAAGCGTAATAATCACTTTTGGTTCGAATTGCGATTTTTAAGGAAGAATTTAGGTTCATACGAAAACAGAGCTTTAGATTTTTTTTGACAATTTTGTCAAGTTTGATATAATATTAGCGGAATTGCTTCTGATTTGAAATGTGGTATCAATTGCCGCGTTCCTAATTTATTAGGATAGAATCAGAAGTTTTTTTATTTAGGCCAAACCTGTACATACATTTCTCTGGAAGAAATAATGTCACGATATTTTTTGCTATTTTTACGTTTAGTAAACATTGATCGGTTAATAGAGCCAACAACATAATCAGCTAGTTGCAACAAATTATTGCTAGTCGATCTTTGCATCTTTATTTTCTTAATGATTTTACGTTCACTCTTATTTATCCTCGCCTTTAAATAACGTGCAAGTTGCCTTCTAAAATCATTGTTACCACTTTTATCAATAACAATAATTGAATTATCCAGTTTTTCTTTTGCATTTTCAAAGACAAGACTACAAGAATATTTATAAAACGATTTTTTATCTTTAAAGCCTTCACCCCACAATTGTGACTTATTCATTACAATACCATAATAAAAAAAGTTATAAGGTAATACTGCTTTCAAAAAAGCCTCTCTCACTCGATCCGAATTATTTTTAAAATGAAACTCATCTTGCGCTTTCCAATTCAATTCCCTTCTTAAAAGTGTGATTCTTTGGTCACAAGCCACTGCCTCTTCATGATCTTCAAAAATAACAAGCCCTACTGTAAAAAATTTACTTGCGCCTTGATTAATTTTCAAACCAGGATCACCTGATTCATCAATAAAAACCAACATAATTTTCCTATTCGTAATTACTAATTTTTAATTAACTTCCAACATCCTCTCCAAAGTAAACTTCGCCTTTTCCGCAATTTCTTCATCTACAAAGATCTCGTTCTTTTCTTCAAGTAAAGTCTCGTAAGTATTTTGAAGAGTAATTTTTTTCATATTAATACAAACCCCCATCAAAGCATAAAACTTGCGATCAGGATACTCCCTGCGTAACCGCTCTAGCATTCCCTCTTCTGTAGCGATTAGGAATTCTTTTGCATCAGAATTTGCTACCACATCAAGCATACCGTTTGTACTTGTAACATGATCGGCTAAATCAACAACTTCTGACCGACTCTCCGGGTGAACAATAAGAACTGCATCAGGATGATTCTTTTGTGCTTCAATTACTTTTTCAGGCAAAAGCTGATGATGAACAATACAGTATCCCGGCCAAGTGATTATTTTCTTGTCAGTAAATCTTTGCACATACTCAGCCAAATGTTGATCAGGCACAAAAATAATCTCCTCCGCATCCAAAGAATTAACCACCTTCACCGCATTCGCAGAAGTACAACAAATATCAGACTCTGCCTTCACTGCGGCCGAAGAGTTCACATAGCAAACAACTTTTGCATTCGGGTGTTCTTTTTTCTTTTCTCTTAACTTTTCCACCGTCACCATGTCAGCCATAAAACAACCTGCTTGCATACTTGGAAGTAAAACTTTCTTTTCAGGACTGAGCATTTTTGCACTCTCAGCCATAAAATGCACTCCGCAAAAAACAATTATCTCCGCATCTGTTTTAGATGCTCTTCTTGATAAATCGAGTGAATCACCAATCAAATCCGCCACATCATAAATATCAGGAATCTGATAATTGTGTGCGAGAATAATTGCGTTTTTTTCTTTTTTGAGCTTGATGATCGCCTCTTTGAATTCTTGTGGGGTCATGTTTTTGAGCATTATTTTTAATTTTATATTATGTCATTTTGACCGAAACAATTCGATTCTCGTAACTTTCTTACTCCATTTTCTATTGTATTTGAAATTCAACAAAAGTGAAACGGAGAAATCTAACTTATTATCTTAAGCTTTCTCCATTACGCTCTATTCAAAGATTTACAAATTTGTAAACTTACGAACTGTTAACTAAAAAATAATTCACTCCATTCGAAATGACGCCGGTTATTCTATAGTTTTTTCAACAACAGTCTCTTTCGGCCTCACCACAACTCTAAATCCATAAATTTTGCCAATATATCCCGTATCTTCAAAATTTTGTTTTTCACAACTTGTTCTACCGAGATTACGCGCCCCAAAAGACCAATCCGCTCCGGACATGTGTCCAATTGCCGAAGTCCAAATAAAAGTATCTGTTTCATCATAATTAAAAGCATCTCCCTCCTCAGTTCCGCACGCTTCGATAAACTCCCAAGGCGTTGGCAAATGTGAATTTGCCTCAAATTGCTCATTCGCTGCTTTCCACGACCAAGTTTGTTCCTGAGTATGTACACCGTAAAAACTACACTGCTCATCAAGTCCCGGTTCTCCATCTTTTTGATCAAATTGCCCGCGATAGTCTCCGCTCAAGTAACAATTGCGCTTATTCACTTCATCTTGCTGCCAAGTCGGCACAAATCCTCCCGCATCTTCAAAAGAGCTAAAATCAAGGTCTTTCACTCCATCAACACAATCTGCAATAGCAAGTGCTGTCGGATGTAATAAATCTCGCCCTTCATCCAGCATTTTTACTAAATCCTCCCATTGAAACTTTGAGGTCAAGTCCATGCGTTTTTGCAAAGTATCAGATTTTTCATTAACCACACATTCAAAATCCACAAAAGCATAAGTCGTTCCATATTCAGGAGTGGGATTATCTCTTGTGCGTGGAGTTACATCATTACCATGTGAAAAAAACTCTCCATAACCGTTCCAGGTATACATCCCTTTTCCGTCAGATAATTCCTTGGAAACACATGCTCGGATATCGCTGCTCCATTTCCAGCCTTCCATCAAATTACATGTCTCCTGAGACAGCCAAGGTTTGTCCGAACCAATCAAAGAACACGCGGAAATAAGAGTAGTTGTGAGTAAGAGTAAAAATATTTTTTTCATGACTTTTTGTATTAGTTATAAATCTATAATTTTGTCATCTTGAACGAATCCCGTTTGCGGGAGTAGTGAAGGATCTCTGCCACTAGGCACAGGAGATTCTTCGTCATTCACTTTTATATTTTTATTAAATGAGAATTCCTCAGAATGACAATCCTTACGACACATGCACCGGATCACGATCCACTCGCCAACCCACGGGTAATCGAATCTGCCTTATAATCTCATCCGGATTCTCTCCTTTCAAGATAATATTCCAATGATATTTGTTGTGCATTTTTGGAATCAGCGCCGGAGCGGATAAAATTTGAATATTTTTATCTTTGCTTAAATTAAGTAAAAATTTTTTCAAACTATCAACTTTTTGTAAAACTTTTTGAATGGAGTAATCCACACAGGTTAATTTCACCACATTTGAAAAAGGTGGCCACTTAAGCTCCTCACGCATCTTAATCTCGTTTTGATAAAACAAAGTATAATCATGTTTGGCAATCGCCTGTAAAATAAAATTATCCGGATTATAAGTTTGTAACAAAACCTTACCTTGCTTGGCTCGTCTGCCTGCTCTGCCGCTCACTTGAGTCAGAACATGGAAGATTTTTTCTCCACTGCGAAAATCAGGTACATTTAGCCCCACATCCGCATTTAAAATTCCTACTAAACTGACTTTGGGTAAATCAAAACCCTTGGCAATTATCTGCGTACCAATCACAATATCCACTTCTTCATTTTTAAGTTGAGTATAAAGCTGGGTATGCGCATCTTTCGCCGCCGTTGTATCGCGATCTACCCTAGCAATGCGAGCCTTTGGAAAAAGTTTTTTTAAATCTCTTTCAATTTTTTGAGTTCCCGCTCCGACAAACTTGATTTGAGGAGATTGGCACTCAGGGCAAAGCAAAAGAGGATCCTGCATGCGTCCGCAATAGTGACAGATTAATTTCCCCTGATTACCTTTTTGGTGATAAGTCAGTCCGACATCGCAAGCCTTACACTTCGCGACGTAACCACATTCCCGACAAATCAAGCCGGATGAAGTACCTCGTTTATTTAAGAAAAGTAAAGCCTGCTCTTCATTTTCCAAAGTTTGCTTTAGCTCTTGAATTAACACATCCGAAAAAGGCGTAAAGTTTTTTTTCTGAAATTCTTCCTTTAGGTCAATGATTTTCACCTCAGGCAGCTTTGATTCTCTGGTAAATTTTTTACCGGAAATTTCATCTTCGTAGATGCGCTTTTTGAGAGTGAGTAATTGGTAGTTTGTAGTTGGTAGTTTTTTTGTCATTCCGGCTTGTCCGGAATTTTGAACCTCAACTTTTTCATTTTTAAATTCAACGTTCTCAACATAATGCTGGTTCAATGTCTCTGACTTGAACCGAGATGTTTTTTTACAACTCTCCTGAATTGTATCCTTTTGGTTTTGTGATTTAATTTGTTGTCCTTGAGGTACAACACCCTTTAACCTCCTCAAGGGGGACTTATTAATAGCCCTCCAGTAATCCTCCACCCTCGGTGTAGCCGTGCCTAAAATTAATTTTGATTTATGATATTTTGCTAAAAGTTCCGCAACTTTATGCGTGTGATAGCGTGGAGTCTGGTCGTTTTTGTAATACCATTCATGCGCTTCATCAATCACAATTACCCCTAATTTGGGATAAGGATAAAATAACGCGGAACGCGAGCCGATGATTACTTTTTTCTGACCAAGTTTAATCTGCCACCAGATTTTCTCCTTTTCTCCGTCGGAAAGCTTGGAATGAATCACTCCGACTGCGTCACCAAAAACATTTTTAAAATATTCCACAATTTGTGTCGTTAGTACAATTTCAGGCACTAAAACCAAGGCTGTCTTTCCCTTTTCCAGACTCTCTCGAATTGTGTGCAGATAAAGTTCCGTTTTTCCCGAGCCTGTTATGCCGTGTAATAAAACCGGTTTTTCTGACTTTTGAATTGCTTTAAGGGCATCTTTCTGTTCGGAATTTAACGCTTTCATATTCACAATTTCTGTTACCAGATCCGAAGGTGAAAGATTTTTTACTTCTACAATTATCCATCCTTTTTCGGTCAATTTCTTCAGTGTTGCTGAACTATACTCAGGTAATTTTCTGATTTTTTCCAAATTGGCTTTTCCAAATTCTTTCAAAAATTCAATAATAGCTATTTGCTTCTTTCCTCTTATTTTTTTTTCTGAGAAATCGATTTCAGGATTCAAAAAATATTTTATAACTTTTGGTTTATGAATTTTATTTCTCCAAAAATTTTTAGGTAAAAAAAGTTTTAAAACCTGAGAAATTGAGCAGAGATAATAATCTGCAATCTCTTGCGCAATCAATAAATCATGCTCATTAATCAGAGGTTTTGTATACAATATTTGTTCAATATTTTTTAAATTCATAGGCTGCTGGTTCAACGTCTCTGACTTGAACCTTAAGTTTTCCTTATTAGTCTCCCGACTAATATTCAATTGGTTTTGCGACTGTTCTTGCTCACCTTTTGGTACAACACCCCCCAATCCCCTCAAGGGGGACTTTTTTGAAGAATCATCTTCAAATGAAACACTTTTGCTCACAGCTTGAGGCTCGCAGCTCAAAACTTTAACTGCTACGACAAGCGCATTATAAAAAGTCTTCTGAAATGGCACTTTCACAAGTTGTCCCACTTTCAGATCAGACTGTAATTCTTCCGGCACGGCATAATCCAAAATACCTGAAGAAAAAGCCAAATATTTTTCTAAAACAACCCTTGCAATCATCAAAGGCAGTTTAGCTTAAAAGGTTTATTTTGTCATCGAACTTAAATAAACAGCTATCTTTTATACATAATATAATTCACAAGCGAAACACCAGGACGTCCTCCCCCGCTCCAAGATGGTGCCCAGTTTGTACAAGGTCATGGCCATTGTCATGTATCACAATAAATTTGATACACAATTTCATTGTCACTCCACAAGTTATCCAAAGAAACTCCATTTCACATATGAAAACAATAGTTTAATCCATGTGGTTGCCACGTAGTATCTGTAGGGCTTCACCATCTCATCATTCCTGCATAATTACATGCATTAGTAATATTGTTACTCAAATTAATAAATCTTAATCTATCAACATTATTAACAAAATTTGCTCCAGAACAATTTTCTAAAGGTAAACATTGTCAATCTCCTACATATGCCGCGTATGCATTTGCAGATTGCTGTTTCCAAACTACTAAATAATCTGTTGCTCAGTTACAGTAATTTTTAATTGGATTTGCTCAATGGACAGATCTGTCATAACACTTTTCCCAACCACTTCATACGCTATTTACCAAGTTTATTCTCTCTGTTTCTGTAAGCAAGTTTTCTCATATTTTCATACTTTCAGTCGTCACGCTCCACAAAAAAATATTGTCTCAAACAATTGTTTGAGCATCTATGTTTCTAGTATAATCTGAACTTGACGTTTGCCTAAGCTGTAAATACTCTCCGTTTTTTATAAAACCTTTTCCTGTTTTCCAATCACTCTTCACAGAAGTACAATCCGAATTATTACAAATTCTATAAGCAGGATTACCAACACCGGAAAGATTAACTTCCACAGGATGATTAACACCTGAAATCCGTTGAATGTTTGATTCAGTTAAAGTATTTAAAGCTACATCCGCTTGATCCGTAAAACTAAAGCTATCCGGAATATCGTCAATTTCATCTATAATTCCCGTTACTCCAGCAATCGTAATTCCATTCCTAATGTTTTCTGCTTTAAGATTTGCCAATGGTCCATTCGGACAACTGTCGGGAGTACATCCCACAGGAGGACCTGAAAAAGCGTACGTTCCTAGTGCAAATCAGAAGATTATTATTAATATAGCCGGTAGTTTTGTGTTTTTACAAAGATTCATACTGAGTTTTAGTAATATTCTATAGTTGGCAAACACCTAAATCTGCTATTTGGGAAAGTGTAATAATATGTAGGTCACGTACATACTGTTGGCGCTGTGCCATCAGATTTATACGCATTCCAACATCAATTCGTATCACAAACTATATCTGCTCTAGCAGTACAAGTATGAGAAAATTTTGTATTAACGTTTCCTCAAATATTTGTTAAAGCACAACCTCCTCACGTAATATGCGCATCAGCAGGAATATACTGATAATTAAATCAAGATGATGTATTGTCCCATACAGAATCACAATCCTCGTCAATGCTTGGAGTAGCCGTCGCACTTCAAGAAACTGCAGAGCAAGATAAATGCTGAGAAAAAATTCATAAAGATGAATTATCACTAATTCTTGTTATTCTAACTTGGGCACCATTCCAATTACTACCGAACCAACCATCTCATGGAAGGGAAATTGTATGATTAGAAAGGCTATTGTCACAATTATAAATTGTAGCATCTACATCAGTCCATACTCACAATTTGTTATACTGTATCTTGCAATTACCAACCAGAACTCACGCCGTCCATGAGATTGCGAAATTTTTACTGTTTGCTGTGTGAGATAGATTTAAACTGCTTGGATTCACTTGTGAAAGAGTAGTTAAACTCCACACATCACTTCAGCTTCCAACATTGATGTTAACATTATTAGTCGTACTTCCCACTGAACTTGACGTTTGCCTGAGCTGTAAGTACTGAGCATTTTTCAAAAAACTATCATCCGAACTCCAGTCAAAAGCTACACTACTGCAAGTCGCATTATTACAGACTCTGTGCTCAGGTGATCAATCTCACGAAATTGATAAATCAACCGGAACTGTAATATCTGTTATTTGCAATATATCAGACTCAACCTGAGTACTCAGTGACACATCTGTTTGATCTGTAAAATTAAAACTTGCCGGATCTGTATCAAGTCCATTCAGTGAACCGGTTATACCTGCGATTGTGATTCCTTGTTTAATATTATTTGCCGTAAGATAAGCCAACGGTCCATTCGGACAATTACCCGGAATACAACTAACCGGAGGTCCGGAAAAAGCATACGTTCCTAGTGCAAATCAGAAAACCGCAACTAAACTGCCGATGAGTTTGGTTTTTTTGAGATAACTAGCAACTTTTTGGCTTAAATTTTTCATTTTTTTAGAAATTAACTAATGATGTCTTGGCTAAAGATTGCTCTGAAACTGTGGCTGAACTACTGTCAACCGTTCCGCTTCTTGTTGACCAAGCGGGAGTAGCTGAAGCAAGTTCAATATCAGTTCCGTTTGCAAGAGCAGTTGCCAAGGTTTGCTGAACACTGTTACTTGTATCAATTGTATAGCTTCCATAAGTACCACTTTGGACTTTGCTAAAGTCCACAGGCAACTTAATTAATTCATCACTAGTTGTGAAATAAATATATTCATTCTTTGTGTCCAATGCGCCATATAAATCCCAATCATTTGCCGTAAAACCGGAAATCTTTATCGCGTCTGAGTCAGGATTAAAAGATCATCCCGTGTTTCAACCTCATCCATTAAGAGCAATATTATTATCGTCTTTAATCCATTCAACAAAATAATATGAAGTTGCATCACTTGCATCCCGAAGCATAAGCCAAACACTGTGTTCAGCTGTATCACCAAAAACAATTGTACCTCTATACGGGTCTATAATATCCTTACTAAGACTTATTTGGTCTTTAACACCAAGATGATAATCCATACTCAAAGCACAAAAATCACCGGTTGGTCCTCTGGCTTGAACTGCCATTCTGGTCTGATAAGGTTGCCCGAAGAGTCTTCTAAAATTAGCACTACTACTACTATCGGCTGAACCTACTGCATATTTTGTAGCATGATGCGACGTACCATTAATACTGGTTATCAAATGCTCATAAGGAGCACCTGAGTCAGCTGAAGTCCAGAGCATCCATAATCTATCTGAATAAATTGTTCCTCCCAATCCTCCGTATGAATACTCGCGATTCCTGATAGTCGGATTGATGTATGAACTGTTAAAACTTGGATTGCTATTCTGCCAAAAGACTAAAGCTAAATCAGCCGTATTTGCACCTCAACCAGGCACACTACCTACATAAGCCGTATAACTCCCATTTGGCGTACCACCTACTACTCCCCGAGCATGAGAATTACCCCCGGAATATAAATAAGTTGCTTCAGCATTTGTAAATGGATAAGTCGATCGATGCGCTGCAATGGCATTTGTTCCTGCATTTTTGGCCGATGTAAAATACGCCGTCCTGTTCTTATCATTATACCAAAATCAGGCACTGTTTTCTTCTGAACCAGGATTTGTAGGTGCGATGTTTTTTGATAAAATTATGTCTCAATTATCAGAATTAACAACAATAATTTTACTATTATCATCTTTTGCCGAACCAAGAATGAGATTATTTGTTTGAGAATCAATAAACACACCTCCATTCATAATATCAACAGAATCATATTGTGCTATCCATCCCTCTGTAATTTTTTCAGTAATATAATCCCATCCACCTTGCTTACAAATCTTCATTCAGTCTTCATCCTTATCAAAAATAAGAGTACCTAGCTTATTTGAATCACAAACTATTGCATTAATATCAGTTGTTGACAATTGACCGACTCTCATCCCTCCATTCACGTCCAAAGTAACTTCAGGTGTGTTTGTTGCAATTCCAACACGTTGATTTACAAAATCTTGCGTTAAAGGAAGATTACAATTTCCTGGAGTACATCCCACAGGAGGTCCGGAAAAAGCATACGTTCCTAGTGCAAATCAGAAAACCGCAACTAAACTACCGATGAGTTTGGGGTTTTTAAATTTATTGATCATTTTTCGTTTTTAAACTTTATTATGTTATTTTACCACTTTTAAACACAAAAAACAATCCCAAAACATAGGCTCTAAGCAGTTTAAGTATAATTCAAATTAAATTCTCTCCTCCCCGAAAAAATATTTCTTCCATTGTTCTCTATTTGAAAGCAGCATAACGCGCTCAATTTTTGCCTCCTTCTCTTCAATTATAGGATTTTCTGAAAAAAGATTCTCTGAAGCCTCCGGAAGAACAATCATTTTCTCACCCGGTTGAAGTTTATTTAAATTTTCCTTGGCATACTTATCTTTAAAAAGAGCTGAATTGAAATAAGCATACTCTTCTTGTTTATTCAGATTATCAGCAGCAATCTTTTCATTTTCTTCCAAATACCTTTCAAGGCGCAAATTAACCTGATAGTCGTTATAAACAGAAATTGCTAAGTTAAAAAGCATGTAACCAATGATCACAAAACCAATGATAATGATGGTTTGGATTTGTAAATTGTTCTTTTTGGGCATCGGTTTGTTTTTTAGTTTTGTAGAAGATTATACTTGTTCTTGAGAATTTTCGGCTTGTTCCTGTTTGTTCTGCATTTTTTTCTTGAGTAACCTAACCACTTGTATTTTGTTTTCAGCGACTTTTTCAACCAAAAGTTCACACTCATCAAACGCAATTTTCACACCCACTTCCGGTATTTCTTGATGTTTTTCCAAAATTAAGTAGGAAATTGTTTTATGTTCCGGTGCATCCAGCTTGATTCCCGTTGCCGCATTCACGTCTTCAATTTCAGCTTCACCACTCAGAATCCAGTTATTCGCTCCGGATTTTTTAATCAAAACGCTTTCAATATCAGATTCATCCACAATTTCCCCGACAAGTTCTTCCAAAATATCTTCCATCGTCACAAGCCCGGCAACTCCTCCGTATTCATCCACAATAATTGCCAAATGTGTTCTCTTGTTCTGAAAATCTTTAAATAAATCACTAATCTGCTTTGACTCCGGTACGATCAAAGGCTCGCTCAGATTAAGGTTCTTAAGTGGCACATCGTTATCATAATGACTGGTAAAATGCAAAAGCTGCCTCACTGATAAAATCCCTACGACATTATCAATTGTTTCCCGATAAACGGGAATACGTGAATGTGAATGCGTATTGATGTATTCAACAGCATCAACCATAATCGTCTCTTCATCCAAAGCATCCATTTTTGTCCTTGGGGTCATCACTTCCTCAACAGTAGTTTCAGAAAAATCCAAAACATTTTCAATCAGCTCTTTCTCTTCCTTATCTAATTCTCCTTCCTCCGCTCCGATATCAACCATCGCTTTAAACTCTTCTTCGGTAAAACTTTTTAAAGGGCTGTCATCAATACCAAAAAGCCTCATTGTTCCTTTTGTAATACCTGTGAGAAGCCAAAGTAAAGGCAAAAACAAATAGCCCAACAAGACTAGTAAAGGAGCAATCATTCTTGAGAAAGTCTCCGCATATTTTTGCGCAAAAGTTTTTGGTAAAATTTCACCAAAAATCAAGACAAGAAGGGTAATAGCTCCTGTTAAATAACCTAGAACATTTGAATTAAAAGCATTACTTGCCCAGTTCGTTGCTAAAACAGAAGCAAAAATACTAACTAAATTATAGCTAATCAGAATCGTAATCAATAAGTCGTGCGGATTATCTCTAAGCTTTTTCACAGCCAAGGCTCCTTTTTTTTTATTTTCAATCAAACCTCTGACCTTTGCGGGTGAAAGAGAAAACAATGCAATCTCGGCGCCAGCAAACAATCCCGAGAAAAGGATTAAAGCAAATATAAATATCAGCAGCGGTATGTCACTTTCCAATGTATTTTGTTTAAGAGTTAATTTAAGGACAAATCCAATTTTAGAGTCTTTTTTTCAAATTGGCAAGAAATGTTTAAGTTGTTAAAATGAGATCAGCAACAAGCCTTGAGCTTTGAGCTATGAGCTTGTCTTTCCGGCTTGCCTGGAATCTGTAACCTAAATTTTAAATAATGACAATAAACTCCTTAAACCAACAAGTTAGCAAACTCATTGAAGAGACTGTTAAATCGGTTTTTAACATTGAAAAAGCAATCAAACTGGAAGTACCCAAAGACACAAAATTTGGAGACTTTGCCTGTAATATCGCCATGCAAATCGTCAAAGAAGTTTCTAAAAATCCTCGCGAAATCGCGCAGGAAATTATTGATAATATTCCTGAGAATGAATTCATTGAAAAAGTAGAAATAGCCGGACCCGGATTTTTAAATATTACAGTAAAATCGGAAATTATTGCTGAAATTCTTTCGAATATTAATGAAAAATACGGAAATTCAGAAGAACTCAAAGGCAAAAAAATTATGGTTGAGTTCGCTCATCCCAACACCCACAAAGCTTTCCACATCGGACACTTGAGAAACATCTGCCTGGGAGAATCACTCGTGAGAATTATTAATTCCCAAGGAACAAAAGCATTTAGAGCCAACTATCAGGGTGATGTAGGACTGCACGTCGCAAAATGCCTTTGGGCAATCCTTCGACAAGCTCAGGATGACATTTCAAAAGTCCCCCTTAGCAAGGGGGAAAAGCTCGCAAATTCAAGGGGTTCAAAACCGCAAGGAGAGCTACAAACCCCTCAATCCCCTTTTCAAGGGGAAGCTAATTTGAAAACCCCCCAACAAAAAGCAGAGTACCTCGGCAAAGTATACGCCCAAGGCGGACAAACCTACGAAAAAAACGAACAAGCCAAACAAGAAATTCATGCAATTAACAAAAAAATCTACGCCCGTGATCCTGACATCATGCCACTTTGGAAAAAAACCAGACAATGGAGTTTGGATTACTTTGAACATATTTACAAAAGACTCGGAACGCAACAATTTGATCACTATTACTTTGAAAGTCAAACTTTTGAGCTGGGAAAAGAGACAGTGCTTAAATTTTTAGAAAAAGGTGTTTTTGAAGAATCAGAAAAAGCTATAATTTTTGATGGAGAAAAGTATGGGTTACACAAAAGAGTCTTCATTACCAATGAAGGTAATCCGACCTATGAAGCTAAAGATATGGGGCTTTTTCAAATGCAATACAAAGACTTTCCTTTTGACAGAAACATTCACGTCGTAGCCAGCGAACAAGCCGAATACTTCAAAGTTATTTTTGAGGCAATGGACAAAATCCAGCCTGGAATGAAAGAAAAACAATACAACCTTTCCTACGGAATGGTAAAACTCACTTCCGGAAAAATGTCATCCCGAACCGGCGACGTGATTACTGCCGAATGGCTCATCGATGAAGCGAAACAAAAAGTAGCTGAAATTTTGAAAGAGTCTGATTTATTGGATGAAGAAAAAGAAGAAATCAATGAAAAAGTTGCCCTTGGTGCAATTAAGTTCACTATGCTACACGCAACTGCCAGAAACGATATCTCCTTTGATTTGGAACAAGCGGTTAAACTACACGGTGATTCTGGACCATACTTACAGTATGCTTACACCAGAATCAGTTCGATTTTAAGGAATTTATCAGACAGAGATGGCACCTTTTTAAAAGGTGCCATCTCTTACGAGGTTTTAAATGAATCAGACTGGAATTTAGCCAAAAAACTAATCTACTTCCCGGAAGTGGTTACAAAATGTGCAGATGAATATTCTCCGCATCATATAACTAGGTATTTACTTGATTTAGCTGCATTATTCTCTAGCTGGTATGAAAGTAATTCGGTTAAAAACGCTGAACCGGAATTACAAAAAGCCAGACTCAAACTACTTCAATCAGTCAGGCAAGTGTTGAAAAATGGGCTTTATTTGTTGGGAATTGAGACGGTGGAGAAGATGTAGAGGAGAAGCTTTGAGCCTTGATTTATGAGCTTTGATTTTTAACTTTGTCATTCCGAGCGGAGCCGAGGAATCTCTCCATTCGCTACGCTCAGTCGAGATGACACTACTAGCTACAAACTAAATAAAATGGACTACGAAATTTTTGGACATATCGGTGGAGCAATTATTGCAATTGCACTCTTCCCTCAAGTGCTTAAAGCTTGGAAAACAAAATCAACCAAAGACATTTCTATCCTTTGGAATTCCTTATTATTTATTGGGCTTGTTTTCTTTATCATCTATGGATTTGGGATTAACAGTCTACCAATCAAAATTTTCACAACTGTCGAAGCATCATTAACTTTCTCTTTGCTCGTTTTGAAGCTCATTTATAAATAAATCCCCTTCCGGAATTTAAAAAAGTTAGCTAAAAACAATTAATGAAATAGGCAAAAAATTTCAATTGTTTGATCTCGCTTTGCGGGAGAGTTTTGAAATTTTAGGCTATGAATTATTTTTGTTTTCTAACTTTTTTAATAGAGGAAAACTTTTGGTACTTTTGGTTACAAAAGTACATAAGAAGAACTCTTACAATTAAAGATTTTCGACTTCGCTCGAAATGACGCAAGGTTGAATTTACAAATCTACAATTAGAACATAAAATAACTTTGTAATAAACATTCGTAACTTCATTCCCTCGTGGCTATCGAACGCAACCATTCCATCGCATCTCCCCAGACCAACGACGACGACAATCAAAACCAGATTGATCAGATTTTACGTCCGAAAACTTTGGACGAATACGTCGGACAAAAGAAAATCAAAAACCATTTGAGAATTTTTATCAGTGCGGCGGTTAAAAGAAATGAACCACTTGAGCACTTACTTTTGTACGGTCCTCCGGGACTTGGAAAAACAACCTTGGCAAATATCATTGCCAATGAAACCAACGCCAATATCAAAGTAACTTCAGGTCCGGCTATTGAAAAACAGGGTGATTTGGCTTCAATTCTTTCAAATTTAAAGGAAGGTGATATTTTGTTTATAGACGAGATTCACAGACTCAAAACTAACGTAGAGGAAATCCTTTATTCTGCGATGGAAGATTTTGCCTTGGATTTAATTGTCGGAAAAGGTCCGGGGGCACGCAGCATGCGCCTTGCCTTACCGAAATTTACCTTAATAGGAGCAACGACTAAAGCCGGAAGCTTATCTTCGCCTTTGCGCGATCGCTTTGGAGTGATTCATAAGTTAAACTTTTATGAAGCGGATGAAATTGGAGAAATTATTCAACGTAGCGCCAGTATTTTAGATACCAAAATCACGCCTGAAGCTTGCACAACTTTAGCAGGAAGAGCACGTTTTACGCCGAGAATTGCGAATAGGATCTTGAAGAGATTACGTGATTATGCGGAGGTAATTCATCAGGGAGAAATCACACATGACATTGCAATGGAAGGACTGGAAACTTTAGGCATTGATCCGCACGGACTTGATCATACGGATCGCTATATTTTGGAAACCATTTTAGAAAAATTCGAAGGAGGTCCTGTCGGACTTTCCACTCTCGCTGCTGCAACAGCTGAAGCGAAGGAAACTATCGAAGATATCTACGAACCGTTTTTACTTCAAATCGGTTTCCTAGCACGCACACCTCGTGGGCGTATTGCTACGAAGAAAGCTTTTGAGCATATGGGGATTGAGTTTGATGAAGATAAACAGGCTAGTTTTTTCTAGCCTTCAATCTGACTCAAAGCAAGTTCTCTCACCTTTTTAGCAACAGCAATTAGGTCTTTGTCAAAAGCTTCAGGCTTATCTAAATCTTCTACATTCATAGACTCTAAGCGTTGGAGCTCAGGATGTTTTTTATCATGCGCAACCATAACACCAGAAGCATCAAGTGCTTCTGGAAATTTATCTGGATGAGCTGTCTCCAAAATAATAACTTTATCATTCTCACCAATAATGCCTTTTTCACGCGCACGATCTGTCGCAACTTTTGCAGTGATTCCATGTGGTTCCATCACAACATCCTGGACAGTACTTGTTCTTTCAATTGATGCATAAACTTCTGAATCACTTGTCACATCTTCAACATGAATAAATCCTTGCAGATATTCAATGATTTCAGGCATCATTCCATAATCTTTTAACTTAATTGTTTTCTTCAATAACTTAATCAATTCTTCTCTTACTGCATCAACTTTTTCAACATCCTCACCAGTTTTTTCCATTTCCTTTATTTCCTTTCTTACATTTGAAATTTTAATATCAAGCTTTGTAATATCGTCTTTCATCCTTTGATAATCAATCTTTCCTTCAAAGCCAATCTTTTGAGCTGCGTAATCGAGGATTCTTTCAAAATTATTCGGATCACCAATATCCATTGAAGGAGAAGAAGTATTTTGAAAACCTGGATGTTGAATTTCCCCACGATTGATTAGTCCTGCTAAAATATTATTTGAGTTTGTCCCAACTAAAAACTTCTTAATCGGTGCGCCACCTTCCATCGCTAAGATCCCCGCGGTTAAGTGCCCCACATTTCCGCTTGGCACAGCATAAACGACCTTTTCTCCTTGTTCCAAATGCTTATTTTTAAGCATTTCACCAATTCCCACGAAATACTGTTTCATTTGTGGAATTAACCTCCAGATATTCTGCGAATTAGCACTACCAAGATTTATACCTTCAAGTAGTTTTCTAACTCCTTCTACATCCTCTACCGTCAAAACCTGCTCTAATTTGATTTTTGCTTGTTTGATAATTTCTTGGATTGCTTCTGGTAATTCATTTTCATTTTTTTTCTCTAAATTTTTAACTAACTGCAGCAAAATGGAAATATCCTGACAGTTATCAAAATTACCATCAATCGGAATTACTTGGGTATTTTTGAATTTATTTTTTGTATCCAGCATCTGCTTCTCTTGAGGAGGACTCACTCCATCCGTCGGATACATCACCGTCACTGTAATATCTGGAGAATCTCCAAAAGCATTCATAATTGCCACACCGGTATCTCCGGAAGTTGCAACAATTAAGTTGAGCTTTGTTCCAAATTTCTCACAATGTGCTTGCATCTTTTGCCTCAAGTCACGCGCAGCATTGTCCTTAAAACTTGCTGTCGGACCTTGATCCAAGCGTAATATAAATGTGTTGTCTTCTAAAAACTCTAGTGGTAAATCAAAATTATGCGCTATCTCCATCATGCCTAACAAACGTTCGTCATCAATTTCTTCACGTGGAATAAAATAGCGATTCAGGTAAGCAGAGATTTCTGCTGGAGATAATTTATCTAAATTGTTAATAAATTCATCAGAAAATTTTGGTAACTGATTTGGCATCAGTAGTCCTCCGTTTTTATCTTTACCAATATTTACACTTTCCCAAAAATCCCAAAACTCTTGTGAGAGTTCATCATCTTCATTTGGCATTCCTTCTCCACGCGTACTGCGAAATTCTGTATTAATCTCGTCTTCAGCAACATTGGCTAACATATCTTGAAAATCTATAGTTTCAGGCATTTTTATTTATTGTTAAATAATAAAACAGGAGACCATTGTATCCTCTCCTGTTTTAAAAAGTCAATTTTTTGCCTATTTATCCAATCTTATCAAACCCACAAAGCGGTCTCAACACCTCCGGAATCACAATCGAACCATCTTTTTGTTGATAATTTTCCATAATCGCAATCAACGGACGCGAAGAAGTCGCTGTTCCGTTTAAAGTATGCACGAAGTGGATTTTTCCATCCGCATCACGGTATCTGATTTTCAAACGACGCGATTGGAAATCCGTACAGTTTGAAGTCGAAGTCATTTCACGGTATTTCCCCTGCCCCGGAAGCCACGCTTCAAGGTCATATTTTTTCGCCGCACTTCCCCCAAGATCCCCTCCACAGATATTTACCACTTGGTAAGGAATTCCTAAATCTTGTAAAACTTCCTCCTCAATTTCACGCATTTCTTCATGTGCTTCCCATGACTTATCCGGATGAGCGATGAAAACCATCTCCACCTTTTCGAATTGATGTACACGCAAGATTCCTTTCATATCTTTTCCATAAGTCCCCGCCTCACGACGGAAACACGGAGAGTAACCGACGAATTTTTGCCCCAAATCTTTTTCTTCCAAAATTTCTCCGGCATAATAAGCCGTCACCGGAACTTCCGAAGTACCGATTAAATACAAATCATCTTCACCCGGATTGACAGTATAGATTTGATTTTTATCCGCTGGGAAAAAACCTGTTCCGTACATTGCATCTTCACGTACCATATACGGAGGAATCATTGGCGTGAATCCCTTTTTTACAAGCTTTTGCATGACATAATTCATCAAAGCCATCTCCAGAATCACAAGTTCGTTTTTCAAATAATAAAAACGACTTCCCGAAATTTTCGCCGCACGCTCCAAATCAATAATATCCAAAGCCTCACCAAGTTCCCAGTGTTCCTTTGGTTCAAAATCAAATTCCGGTTTTTCACCCACAGTCCGAGCAACTTGATTATCCTCATCATCTTCACCTTCCGGCACTGATTCGTGCGCCGGGTTTGGAAGTTGGTTCATCACATCCAGATAAGCTTCTTCAGCTTTTTTAAGCTCTTCGTCTTGTGCTTTTTGTTTGTCAGAGAGTTCTTTCATATCAGCTAAAACTTTTTCTTTTTCATCTCCTTGAAGCTGTGGAATTTGTTTGGATACTTTATTTTTTTCCGCTTGAAGCGTTTCTGATTCGGTAATCAATTTTCTCTTTTTTTCGTCCAACTTCAAAATCCGGTCAATCAAATTCGGATCAGCCTGCTTAATCGCAATTCCTTTTTTGAAATAATCCGGATTTTCGCGTATTTGTTTTATGTCGAGCATTTTTTGTCTAGTTAAAAGTGAATAAAAACAACGTCATTCCGGCTTGTCCGGAATCTATAACCACAACTTCAGGTTCAAGATACTGGACAAGCCAGCATGACATTTAAAATATAACTATTATCTATATCAAAGTCAAAACTAGAAATCTGCTTTGCTTTACAGTTAAAGGTATTTTGATTAAAATGCCATTTGTAAAATTTAATCAATAATTAACTTAAACAGAAATGGAACCCCATAAACAATCAGAAAAATATAATCCATTTCAAGATGCAAGTTTCTGGTCAGCTTTTTTACTAGGAGGAGGTGTTTCAGTCCCATTTATGGAATTAAATGGGTTGTTTTTTGAACCTCCAGCAATATTAAATTTAATTTTCTTAATCAGCTGGACTGGTTGGATTATTTTCAAAAAGGGTAAAAAAGGAAGTCTACTTATTGGTTTTTTATTCGCAATAATTGTTACTGCAATCTTTTTTCCTCTCATGCTGAAAATTGAAATAAGAAAAATGGAGGCTGAAAGACGTGAATTTATTGAGGAATATATGGGAGACGACTTAAATGCTGAACAACGCAAATTCATGGAAGAATACATAGAAAACATGAACTAAACTTAAAAAATACGCCTTTTTAAAATAACTATTATTAATAAAAAATAAATTATGCTTCCATCGAGTTACGAACACAAAAAATACGAGGATAAAATTTATAAAAAATGGGAAGAATCAGGTGCGTTTACGCCTGATACTGATCCGAATAAAAAACCATTTACGATTTCAATGCCGCCACCAAATGCGACAGGGACTCTGCATCTTGGACACGCGGTCATGCTCGCGCTGGAAGACATCATGATCCGGCAGAAGAGAATGCAAGGCTACAATGCCTTGTGGCTACCGGGAACTGATCATGCAGCGATCGCGACACAAAATAAAGTCGAAAAAATCTTGGCAGCTGAAGAAGGCATCACTCGTGAACAACTCGGACGTGAGAACTTCTTGGAAAGGGTCAAAGCATATGTCGCGGATTGTCAGGATACGATTCGTCAGCAAGTCAGAAAGATGGGATCAAGCTGTGACTGGACACGTGAACGTTATACTTTTGATGATGATTTGAATAGAGCAGTAACCGAAATCTTTGTACGCATGTACGAAGACAAATTGATCTACCGTGGTCACAGACTTGTGAACTGGTGTCCGCGCTGTAAATCGACGCTGGCGGATGACGAAGTAGAACACAAAGAACGTCAGGGAAAATTGTATTGGATTAAATACGGACCGTTTGTACTAGCAACAACTCGTCCTGAAACAAAACTCGGAGATACGGCTGTAGCGGTTCATCCGGATGATGAAAGGTACAAAGATATGGTTGGGAAAGAATACCAAATCCCGGGAGTTTTGGGAGAATTCACGGTCAAAGTTATTGCGGATAAAAGTGTGAATCCAGAGTTCGGCTCAGGTGCAGTGAAAGTAACCCCGGCGCATAGTTTTGTAGATAATGAAATGGCTGAGCGTAATGGAATCCCAATGAAACAAATCATTGATGAAGACGGATGCATGATGGAAAACTGTGGTAAATACGCAGGACTACCAACAGTTCAAGCCAGAAAAGAAATTGTCGAAGATATGGAGAAAATGGGACTAATTGAAAAAGTCGAGGAAAATTATGATATGCAATTATCGGTTTGTTATCGTTGTGAAACGCCAATCGAACCGCTTCCATCGAAACAATGGTTTATTGACGTAAACCAAAAATTTGATATCGCACATCCTGAAAAATTAGGCTTGAAAGATAAAAATGTGAGTTTGAAAGAAGCGGCGATTCATGTAATCAAAGATCAGAAAATTGAGATTATTCCAGATCGGTTTAACAAGACGTATTTCCACTGGATGGATAATCTCAAAGACTGGTGTGTTTCTCGTCAGATTTGGTGGGGACACAGGATTCCGGTTTGGTATTGTGAAGATTGTGAAGAAGTGATTGTCGATCGAGAGACGCCGAAAGCTTGTAAATGTGGAAGTGAAAAATTAATCCAAGATGAAGACACTCTCGATACTTGGTTCTCGTCCGGTTTATGGACTTTCTCAACGCTTGGTTGGCCGGAGAAAACCGAGGATCTGGAATACTTCCATCCGACAAGTGTGATGGAGACAGGTTATGATATTTTGTTCTTCTGGGTGGCGCGGATGATTATTATGAGTACATACGCGCTTAGCGAAATTCCTTTTGAAAAAGTTTATCTGCATGGGCTTCTCCGTGATAAACAAGGACGCAAAATGTCTAAATCTTTAGGCAACGGAATTGATCCACTTGAGATGATTGATAAGTATGGAGCGGATGCTTTACGTATGGCGCTGTTCATTGGCTCCACTCCTGGAAATGATTCAAGAATTTATGAAGAAAAAATCGAAGGATTTAGGAATTTTGTAAATAAGTTCTGGAATATTTCGAGGTTTGCGCTGGGGCGAAGTGAAGATACAAAAGTCTCCCTTGAGGGAGATACAAAGGGTGTTCAACCGCAAGGTAAGCAGACGAATGACTCCAACCAAAGCACAAACACCCCCCAACCCCCTCAAGGGGGAGCAGAACAAACCCCTCAGTCCCCTTTTCAAGGGGAAGCAGCTACAAAACCTCAAGAACTCATCAACCAATGGATCATCTCCCGTACGCAAGTTTTGATTAAAGATGTAAACAAGGGACTGGATGAATTCAAATTCTCAGAAACAGGACAGCTTCTATATGATTTTGTGTGGAATGAGTTTGCGGATTGGTATTTGGAAATGAGTAAGAAATCTGAGTCAGAAGAAACCAAACAAACGCTGCTTTATGTTTTGCAAAATCTACTCAAACTTCTCCATCCGTATATTCCGTATGTGACGGAGGAAATCTGGGGAGAATTCAATGAAGACATGCTGATCACGGCGGCTTGGCCTGAAGCTGATGAAAGTTTGATTAATGCTGAGCAAGAGAAGAAAGCTGATTTGATCAGAAATATTATTAAGGAAATCCGTAGTAAACGTGCCGAAGCGAAAGTTGATCCAGTGAAGAAGATTTCGGCGATTGTGTTTGGAGGAAAAAACACAGCCATCGTAGAAGAGCATGCTGAGGTGATTAAATTCATGGCGGGGCTTGAAACTCTGACCGCGTCAGAGAGTGGAGACAAACCAGAAAAAGCTATCGCGATCTTTATCGACGGTGCGGAAGTTTATCTGCCTTTAGCTGACATGCTTGATCCAGAGAAAGAGAAAAAGAGGATTGAAAAAGAGATCGCTGAAGCGGAAAAATATGTAAAATCAATTCAAGGCAAACTATCGAACAAAAATTTTGTACAAAAAGCTCCTGCAAATATTATTGAGGCTGAGAAGGAAAAGGAGAAGGCTACTTTGGAGAAGATTGAGAAACTTAAGAAACAGTTGGGGGAGATATAGTTTACTTTACCATTAAGCTAATTTTCATCTCATATGAAAAAAATATTTAAAATTTCCATAGCAATAATTGCATTTATTGCTTTACTGATTTTATCCATTTTTACAGAAAATTTTTCTAAAATAGCTACACCTTTTTTAATCTTTGTTTTCGCCTTTTTATTCCTTAGAGAAACCGAGCAAATAAAATCATCAGTATCAAAAATATCGGATTACTCAATAAAATGGGCGAACGAGTTTTTCGTTGCATATAAAAACTTCTTAAACGATAGCGAAGATATAATAAATCTTTTACATGAATTACAATATGCTGAAAGAAATCGTGAGCAGGGAAAAGAAATTCTTAAAAGCTTTTTAAGAAGCAACCAGTCAATAAAAAAGTCTTCACTCCATATGTCAATCATAGTTTCATCTTTTCCTGAAATAAAAGATTTAAAAAATGAATTCATCCTTCATAGTGACAACGTCTTGAAAGCTTTTGATAATATAATTAAAACAAAGCAAGGAAATACAGACGAAATAAAAATAATGCTTGTATCTTTTAGTAAATCAGCACGCAAAATTCATTCAAAATTAATAGAAATTTAGCTTTCCGCTCGCTGAGGTGTTCTTCACCTCAGCGTCCTCAACCAAGGCATAAAGGTGAAGAACACCTTTATGAGCAGTATAAAAAAACTCCTTCATTATAAGTAAAACCAACCAAAAACTACAAAACACCAAAAGCCATGCATGCTTCATCCCATCAATTCCGCAAATGTATTTTCTTACATCAACAGCAAAAAATTGGATAAAATTATTCAATCGAAATGACTTACGCAAAATAGTCATTGATTCAATGAATTTTTTGGTACAACAAAACAGAATCAAAATTCACGGATATGTCATAATGCCAAACCATATTCATTTAATTATTTCTATTTGCGAACCTCATCAAATCTCAAACATCCTCCGCGATTTTCATAAATTTACCTCTCAACAAATTATAAAAATATTTAGAAATGAAAATAATCCTATTTTAAATAAACTGCTTTCAGAAAAAAAAGACCGTAAATATCAGATTTGGCAAACAACTCATGCTATCAAAGAAATTGAATCGCACAATTTTTACGTGCAAAAACTTGAATATATTCACAATAATCCTTGCCAAGACAGATGGCAGCTTTGCGAAAATCCGGAAAATTATTTTTATTCAAGTGCAAAAAATTATATTTTAAACCAAGAAAGTTGTGTAATTGTTGAAAAAATTGAATAATAATTTATGTTTGAAGGTGAAGAACACCTTCAATAGCAAGTGTCTCTTAGCAAGAGTAGATCTCCTGACCTTTAGTTGGAGCAAGTTTTGTAACCTGCTTTAAAATGTTTCTGTCATTCCGAGCGCAGTCGAGGAATCCCTTAACGCAAGATTTTGATTAATCAGAAAATGACTTCAAGAGATCCCTCCATTCACTCCGTTCAGTCGGGATGACAAATACCACCTAACCTCCCTTTCATGTCCTGGAAAGACACTCTACAAATCGACAAAAAAGTAACACTCATAACCAGCTCAAAAGATGGAAAACCGCATGGCATAGTTGTGGCTGTAAAAGGACTTGAGAACAACCAAGTTTTGATCAACGTTTGTCAGATGAAAACTTCCTTGAGGAATTTACAAGAAAACGATCAATGCTGCCTGATGACTATGGAAGATGGCGAATATTATCGAATAGAAGGCACAGGAAAATTATATTCTGATGGAGAATATTTTGACCTAGCAGTGGAGAGAAATATTACCGGAACTCCAGAACCAAAATTCGCACTTGTGATTAGCATAGACGCTGTTTATGACGTTGATAAAGTAAAGAAAATTTTGTAGCCCATTTGTCATTCCGAGCGGATCCCGTTTGCGGGAGGAGCCGAGGAATCCCTTTCCGCTCGCTGAGGTTTTCTTCACCTCAGCGCCCTCAATCAAAGCATAAAGGAGAAAGACACCTTTATGAGAAGTAAAATAATTTTTATGCCAGAAAATTTTAGAAAAAACAACGAAACGCCACCTATTTTTGATGAATGGATTATTTACTTTGAACGCCACAAAACACACATGGTCTCAACCAGTAAAATGCCAGAGGGAGCAGAAATTCTTGTACATACATTCATGCATCATAGAAGACTAAAAGGAGAAAAAGACGCTCAAGCAACAAAACAAGCTTCTGAAGATTTTGAAAAATTAACAGGACATTCCCTTTATGATCTGTTTGATTATAAATATCAAAAAAACTCAATCTAAATACTTCTTTAGTTGGAACAGTTTTTACAACCTGTCTCCAAACAGTCACCACCAACTCAAACACAAAACAGTGGAAAAATTTTGAAATAAGGAAAGATTTTTTCCAAAAAAAAACATTAAAAAATCTAAATATAAAATACACTTATGCAAACAATTGTCGTTTACAAATCAATCTCGGGGTTTACAAAAAAGTACGCTGAATGGATCGCAGACGAACTGAATGCAGATATTTTCAAACTCAGCCAAACAAACAAAAATATTCTTGAAAAATATGACACCATAATTTATGGAGGCGGACTACACGCAGTAGGAATTGCCGGACTCAAAAAAATGAAAAAAATGCTACAAGAAATCAAAAACAAAAAACTACTTGTTTTTGCAACCGGAGCATCTCCCCGGAAAAAAGGTCTCATTGATAAAATTAAAAAAGATAACCTCAATAATGAAAATATTGAATTATTCTACTTTAGAGGCGGATTTGATTTTGGCAAATTAAGTTTAGGCTACAAAATTCTTATGTTTATATTTGTTAACATCCTAAAACTAAAACCCAAGAAAACCGAAGATGACATAGGCATGATTTCGGCTTATGAAAAACCTGTTGATTTCACAAAAAAAGAATATATCAATGATCTTATTGCAAGTGTCTCCAAATAACTTTTGAGCAACTTCCGCTTAGTGAAGGATTCTTTTTTGCAAGCCACTCTAAAAGATTTTGAAATAAGAAAAAAATTTATTACAATAATTTCTGAAAAATAAAAATAAATTTAACCTTAAAACAAAATGTTCCAACCAAAAAAACACAGCTGGCAACTTTGGCTCTCGAGAATTCTTTGGCTTTCTGTCATCTTCTCCGCAATTTCAGCATTTTTTAAACAAGACTGGTGGTTATTAATAATGTCGATCTTTACTCTCGGACTTATGATCGCTCCTTTAATTTTAGAAAAAAAACTAGCCGTACGCTTGCCGATTTCTTTTGAAATCATCCTGACCGCTTTTATTTATGCCTCGGTTTTTCTCGGATCAGCAAATGATTTTTATGAAAAATACCATTGGTGGGATATAATCCTACATGCTGAAGCTGGATTTTTCACAGGCTTTATCGGCTTTACACTTTTATTTCTTTTTTTTAGCGAAAATAAAATTAAAGCTGTCCCCTCATTAATTGCGTTTTTCGCCTTTAGCGTTGCAATGATGATTGCCAGTGTTTGGGAAATTTTTGAATATTTTATGGACACGCTATTTGGCTTAAAAATGCAAAGAAGTGGCTTGCCGGACACAATGGGAGACTTAATTTTGGGAGCATTTGGAGCACTAGTTGTTGCAATTTTAGGTTATGTTTACTTAAAATTTAATCAAAAAAATTGGGTACAAAAAATGATTGACGAATTAATAGAGGAAAATCCTCAATATCGCAATTAAAATCAAGTACCTAATTTTCCTTTTCTAGGTGAAAGAAAAAATCATCGAAATCATCAATTGCAATCCTGATATTTCCTACAAAGAGCTTCAAGCTCAAGCAATAGAAATGAAAGTGTCTAAAGATATTGTTGAAAAGGCTTGGAAAGAAACACACCCTATTAGTATGAGAATATTTTGATTATTTTATTATCGCTGCATTACCTCTAATTATTTATCCTGGAGTCTTCTTAGCTAGTATTATGGGACTTGCTGCATATACAGTAGGTAAGACAACATTCACTATTCTCCTTTCTCAAATTTTTTACTGGCTAACTCTTTTTTATCCCATTATATACATCTATAGTTTCGTCCAATTTAAAAAATCAAAAACTAAGAAAGAGAAATTAATTTTTCTTTCAATACCTTATTTTTGCCTTATCCTTTGCGTGATAATATTCAAAGTCATGGTATGATCATGATGGGTAATTAATCCACTTTTATTATGGAAATCAGTATTGGGCAAATGATTTTAACGGGAGGAATTATTACACTAACCGGTGCGTTAATCATTGAAGGACTTACCTTGTATGGAACAAACGAAGAAGCGCTCTGGGCAGAAACAAATGATGACCTATCTGATTTTTCCGAAAAAAACTGAAAAACACTTGCCTTAAATTAATACCAAATGCATCTCACTCAAAAATAAAGGTAAGCAGGACTTTTTTAAGTAAAATCTTTATTCTTCACCTATGAGCAAGAGAACAATCCTTGAACAAGTTGAAATCTGTAGAGGGCTAAGACTTTCAACTGAAGATACTTTGGCAACATTAGACGGAGCTGCGATTGGTCTTGCAACACTTGAAGGAGGAGAAACTATCGTTCTGGATATTTTTGAAAAATATGTTAGCAAGAACATAAAAGGCACTAGGGAAAAAATTGTAGAAATCACTGATTTGGACATTTTCGAATCCAAAGAATCCTTGTCAAATTTTTTACAAAAAAATACAAAACTAAGGATTGCTTCTTTAAAAATTGATCTAGCTAACGTGTAACATTTTTTGGAGTTATCTATTTTTTTAAATCTAAATCAACACAGCACTACAAATTAAGTCAGAGTAAATTTCCAAACTGCATTACATATTTTTCTTAACCCGCTTTTGTACATGAATAAAAATCCAAAAGTAATCCTTTATATCGCTATGAGCTTGGATGGCTATATTGCCAGAAGGGATGGTTCTGTTGATTGGTTGGATAAATTTAATTCTTCCGGAGAAGATTATGGCTATTATGAATTTTTTGATTCTATTGAGACTGTTTTGATGGGCAGCTCTACTTACAGACAAATCTTAGATTTTGGTGAATTTCCTTATAAAGGTAAAAATTGTTTCGTCTTTTCCAGCAAAAACAAAAAAGCAAAACATGTAGAATTTATTAATGCAGATGTTCGTCAGTTTTTGCAAAATTTGAAGGTAAAAGAAAATGAAAAAATCTGGCTTGTCGGTGGTGCAAATTTGGCAAATCAGTTTATCAAGCATAATTTAATTGATGAATACATCCTTTTCACTATGCCGGTTTTACTGGGATCCGGTATTAAGCTTTTTGACAAGACAAATCAAGAATTACCCTTGTTACTCAAAAAAACTGAAACTTTTAAATCCGGCGTGATTGAGTCACATTACCAAAGTGCCAAATAAAATCATAAAAAAGCGAAGAGGCAGTTTGGAAATATCTTCCAAACTGCCTCATTTTAAGTCGCTTCCCTCTATTTAGGTAACAGGATTAGAACTTCTTTTGATAATAATCTTCCTGTTTTCCTCTAAATTTAAATCTTTGAGAAAAAAATTACGATAACCAGTTTCCTTAAGCAGAACAACAGCTTCTCCTCCATCATTTGGGTATCCTTGGAAAACCGCATAATAGACAGAAATTTTATAAACAGCAGATTGGCTATCATAATCAACCCTTAAAAGCTCCAGCTCATTAATATAAACATAGAAGCTTGTTTTCGATTGCTCCACTGTCGTTTTTGGAACAGCTCCTCCTTGATCAGAAAGGGCAAACCAAGCAATTGCCTGAGATAAAATCAAAACATCCTTATAATAAAGATTAAAATAAAAATCTTTTTCACCTCCCTCAAGAGAGTAGGTAAAAGGTTTGATTCTATCAACTTCTGCTGCGTTTACAACTTTACAATTTGCCTCTAGCACTGAACAAAGTATAAGAAAAACTAGCAACAAAACCATTAACCGCGTGGGGGTTTTTCTTTTTTCCATAAAAAGTAATCTCCTTTAAATAATGAAGAGGGAAGCTGCCCCCTTCTTAATTAATATTAAAAAAATATTAAAAACCGACTCATTTCAGAGAAGGTGTTTTTTACCAAACCCTTATCCTAAATAAGGGGACAAATGACTCTTCATTATTCTCGATGATTTTAAAGAACCAGATCTCACTATGCTGCCAATTTAATTTTTTGTCAATAAAAGTGCCAACTATTGCGTTCCTTAAAAAAAATTAAAATTTATAGATTTTTTGTTTTAGCAGAAGTTTTAGGATATAATTCCCCTGTTCAAAGTTAATTTTCAATACACAGAAAAAATGATAAAGAAATCATGCTTTCAATGCGGAGCAAAAGAAGAAAATAAAAATTTGCATGGCTACCCTGTTTGCCAAACCTGCAAATCTAAACTGAAATTATTTACCGATGAAAAAATTGGAGAATTTATCACAGAGTACAAAAAAAATAAAAAACACTCACTGGAAGCAGAAATGAAACAGAGATTAGATATTTTAGAAAAAGATTATATTAGAAAGAAAATCAAACTTTTGCATGTACTGGCAAGAATAAAAAAAATAAAAAAATAGATCTAATATCGCCCTTTAGTCAGTTTTAAATTTTAAATAATTTTCCATGAAAAAATTCTTTAATCTTCTTTTATCGTTAGCAATTCTTTTCCTGGCTGCCTTTTTTATACAGACTAGGTTCTTACCGCCGGAAACAAACCTTTTGCCAACAAAAATCCCGGATTCATCTTCGGAAAAGGATAAAATCGACGAATTATTCCAGTCTCTCAAAGAGAGCACGCAGATTGATTTTTCTGAAGATGTGGCAGCTGAATTTGAATGGGCGACAGAAAATAGTAGGCAATCTATCTCCGGAAAAAAAATTATCGCACAGACTTCACTGAGTTCCGCCAATACGATAGACCGGTTCTTTTATGAAAATAGTTTTAATCTTGATCAATATAATTTAGCGGATGGGAGCGTTGCTTCGCTTGTCGGATTTCAAAAAGATTCGCTTATTTGTAAAGTCTTAGTTCAAAGTGAATACGACGAGTTTAGCCTGCCGACAGAATCGACGAAAACCGAAGTTGAAATAGATTGTGGAATTTTAGAAAAACAAGAACCTCGCATCATCATTAACACAAGCCCCCATGATCCTTTGGCGATGATTTCTGTGAACGAACAAGGAATCGGAATCAAACTCTATACAAAAGAATTACAAAATAAAGAAATTGTGGATTATTTTATCATTGAGACAGCAAATTCAAATCCTGTAAAAGTCGTGGTAGATGAAAAAGGCAGGTCAAAAGAAGTTTTTATTGAGGATTATGTATTGCAATTTTCCAATTACACTGAAAAAACCGTCGATCTTTCTGTGGTCGCTCCGGATGGTAAAATTGAAAATGCAAAAAATCTACCAATTAACAAAGCAAAAGTTAGCTTAATCCCCATGATTTACGCTGCAAATTCTCCTGAAAGTGCAGGTAAGCGCAATGATAATCTGGACGGAAAATACTATTCCGATGTCGTAGGTACTGCATGGAATGGCGTTATTTGCGCGGGAGGGATTTTAACTAATATTATTCCCAATCCCGTCTCTACAACAACAGCGGTAATTGGCTGTGGAACTTTGGTTTCTCGAGTCACGCCAACACCAGGGAAAATTAACAATTGCAGTGACAAAAGTGTTTTTGATTGTATCACAGGAAAAATTTCATCAATTATTTCCACTCCCGAATCATTTACTTACCTAAGAGGAAGCGTTGCTTCATCAGATGGAGCACACTTGATCCCGGAAGTTGCCATTACTCTCAAGCACAAATCAGGTTCGGAAAAAAAAGCAGTTAGTCAAAAATATGGTATATATGGTGACAATGCGGAATTACCTTTGGAAAAAAACGGAGCATATACCCTAGAATTTTTGCACCCTGAGTTTAAAGTTAAGACTCTGCAAATTGTGCTAAGTGACGAGCGCATTAAAATTGTTGAGGAAGAAAGCAAAGAAACATTTGTTGACATTGCCAACACCGAAGATGCCTTGATTTCTTTGGACATAACTCTGGAATTAGCCAGTGGTTTTAAAGCAGAAATTTCCACACGAGATAGTGCCAATACAGCAGCAGGAATCTATGGAGATTTAAGAGGCTCCATTGAAATCAATCCGGATGGATTTGGAAAATACGAATGCAATTGGGAGCTTTCCGGCACAATTGACTATGAAGCCAGCTCCGGTTACGGCGGTATGCACGGTGATGTCAAAGCATATTCTACCAGTTGTAGCGGGGAGGAAAATGCTGATGGTAAAATCGAGCTTATTGGAACAGCCGACGGCATGGAACCTCTTCCCGACAGTATTACTGAAGAGCAGCTTAAATCGCCTATTTTCGAGGGATATAGTGAAATTGTGGGAGAAATGAAAGATATAGGATTCAAGATAGATTTAGAGCAAAAACCGGAAGGAATGCACGGAAATATCTTGATCTCCAGAACCAGTTTTCAAGGAAAAGCGACTGAGGGAAATGAGAATATTGGTAGTGCAATTCGTCTAAAAAGAGGTCTGAATCAAGGAATTTATTTTCTGGCATTGCCTAATTAAAATCTTGGAATCATCAAACATTGTTACCTTTTTCAAATTTTAACGTATCACTACCTGAAGATCATTTTATTTTTTAATTCAAAAAAACATGAAAAAAGAAGCAACTATGATTGTCTCGGTAGTTGTCGTCTGCGCGACAATCTTCGGTGTTACGCAAAACTTAAAAAACACAGGCATTTCAATCAAAAATACCGGAACTGTCGGTAATGCCGTTCAGAACTCAATTAATGTCTATGGTGAAGGAAAAGTCATGGCTACACCCGATATTGTACGTATTCACGCCGGTGTGTCTGAAACGCGTGATACGACCAAAGAAGCCCAAGACGCTACAAATCAAAAAATCAGTAATATTTTAGATATCCTCAAAAAACAAGGTGTACCTGAAAAAAATATTCAAACAGCCAATCTTTCCTTTGATGAAGAATATGATTGGAGTGAAAACAAACGTGAAGTCATCGGTCAAAGAGTCAGACAAACTTTAGAGGTTAAAGTTCCCGGAATTATCAAGAACCCTGAGAGAGTGACGAATATCTTGGATCAGCTTGGAACTGTTGACGGACTGGAATTAAATTCGGTAATGTTTGATATTGAAGATAAAAAAGAATTTTATACAGCCGCACGTGCCAAGGCATATGAAAAAGCTGAGCAAAAAGCTCAAGAGTTGGCAGGTCTCAGTGATGTAAAACTTTTAAAACCAATCACTATTTCCGAAAGTAATGTCAGCTTTATCCAGCCGAGGTATTCAAACTATGCCTTTGCGGAAAAAAGTATGGATGACAGTGTCGGAGGATCAGCTCTACCGTCAGGGGAACTGGAAATAACCACAAAACTTGATGTTATCTTTGGGATAAAATAATTAAATCAAAATTAAGTCAAAAAAGGAAGCAGCCAAAAAAAGGCTTGCTTTCTTTTTTTTATATGTTAAAGTACAGAACCTAAAAAATTAAAAAATAATTAAAAATGTGCTAAGGTTAAAA